>JBATFU010000276.1:0-2036 GCA_049665065.1 Woeseia sp.
GGCAGAACCTCCTCGGCGATCGGCAACAGCAATGCGGAACGCTGGCAGGTGGCTCCGGGCCTGTCGTGGCGCATCCTTGACTACGGTCGTGTACGGCAGACGATCAAAGCGTCGCGCGCACGCGCGGCCGGTGCGCTTGCCGCATTCGATGAGGCCTGGCTGACCGCATTGGAAGAGACCGAAAACGCGCTGGCGAATTACACGGCGGCTACAGAACGCGCTGCAATTCTTGAAGAAGCCGCGCTGCAGGGCAGTGAGGCGGCGCGCCTTGCGAAACTGCGTTTCGATGCCGGTGCTGACGGCTACCTTTCCGTCGTCGACGCCAATCGCACCCAGATCGAACTGGACGATCAGCTGGCGCTGGCAAGAACCGATCGTGCGACGGCGCTGGTTGCGCTTTACAAAGCGCTGGGCGGTGATTTTGCAGAGGCACGCTACGCTACGGACGTTTCTGCGATGCGTTAGCTCGGCGCGCCATGCTCGATATCCAACGGGTCCGGCAGGGCCCGTTTTTTTTTAGGTTTTTTCGGAAACGGAGACGGCAAATCCTGTTTTCCTGTGCGCGCACGGCAATCACGTCGCGCACTCTGGTCCTTGAGCTCCAGTCGAAAAATAAACCTGACACCTTAGTTCGTGGCCCGTTCCTGTTAGCAGCGCTATCGCTTCGGCAACGCTCCCGATGCTGTCGAAGAAAAAAACCGGTTAAAGCCGACGCCTTTTTTTGTTTCTTGGAAAGAAAATAAACCCGACACCTTTTAAGGTGGAGTTGGCGCCGCCCACTTTTCTGCTTCCTAGCGACTTTCACGGGCCGCGAATCACCTCGCATGGCGTGCGGGACCAGTCGGTTCACTGCAGTCGCCACGGCGCCTGGCAAATCACTGCGGTGTACCGCCCGGAAAACAAACGGTCGTATCCAAGTTACTAATAATATTAAGAAATATCGCACCATCTGGGGTGTTTTCCCTATGCGGAATGAGGAAAACACTCTATTGCTGGAGAAACTAACGAAGGCCATAAACGCTGTCATGTCCACATTCCCGCTATGCGGCTCCCAGGAGCAGAACATGAACAAGCTAGGCCATCGTTTCACCAACTTCGCAGTTAGTTTGCTGGCAACCGTCGTTGTCCTGATCGGCAGCGTGCCGCTGGTACCGACTGCTTATGGCATCACGGTCAACACCGGTATCAATGAGGCCGGTGACTGGTATCGCGCCGGGCCGGGGGTTGTCTTTAACGAAACGAATGCGCCGGGCGAAGATATTTATATCGTTCGTCACCAGGCTCCGTCGCTCGCGCAATACCGCGGCGACATCCCTGGCCTGGCCGCAACCTCGCCGGCAGCAACCGGCGCGACACGGCTCGACACGGACTCCGCCGCCAGCCAGGCATACCTGTCCTACCTTGCAGGACTCCATTCCAACCTTGAGAGCGCGATCGAAGCGCGCCTCGGCAAGAATGTTGATGTCGTGCATCGCTATGACGCAGTCATCAACGGCATCGCAGTGCGCATGACCGCGTCCGATGCACAGGCTGTTTCAACACTTTCCGGTATTCGCAGCATCACGCGTGACTACAGCCGTGAGCTGCAAACAGATAACGGTCCGCACTGGATTGGTGCTGACGAAATTTGGGGCGTGGGCAGCGGTCAGCTGCCGAGCGGCAATGCGCCCTGTGTTGGCAGCTGTGGTGAAGGCGTGGTCGCCGGCATCATCGACACCGGCGTCAACTTCAATCACCCGTCTTTCGCCGATATTGGCGGTGACGGCTACGATCACAGCAATCCTCGCGAACTGGCACCGGGCGTGC
The DNA here is from genome assembly GCA_049665065.1 of Woeseia sp. Lineage (GTDB taxonomy): Bacteria > Pseudomonadota > Gammaproteobacteria > Steroidobacterales > Woeseiaceae > Woeseia. The sequence goes on from JBATFU010000276.1 coordinate 1,807, forward strand.
CGCGGTTTTACGGTGCCTGCGATCCAACGAACGTGGCACAGTTCATTCCTGGCACAATCTGCAACGACAAGCTCATCGGCTACTACGACTTCACGGGCACGGGCCCGGAAGACGACAATGGCCACGGCAGTCACACTGCCTCGACCACAGCCGGTAATGTTCTCAACATTGATCTCGTTGCGCCGACCATTACGGTCTCGCGCAGCATTTCCGGTGTGGCCCCGCATGCC
>JBATFU010000277.1:0-2822 GCA_049665065.1 Woeseia sp.
CGCTAACGTCGAGTTGCCCGCGGCCTTTGAACGACGCCTGCGCTGGCTTCTGGTGACACCGGAGATGCACCGCATCCATCATTCCGTACACAAGGACGAGACCGACAGCAACTTTGGTTTTCACCTGTCGGTGTGGGATCGCCTGTTCGGCAGTTACCGCGATGAGCCCCGCGACGGGCAAACGACGATGCAGATCGGTTTGCACGAATTCCGCGAACCGCGCGACCAGACTCTGTGGGCGCTGGTGGTGAATCCGTTTCGGTCGTTGCCACGTTAACCGGGGTCGTTTACTTGTCCTTTTGCTCAATTTGCCCGAGCGGATCGACCTCGCGTAAAGCTTTGTATAGACTGCGCCGTTTGTTTTATTTGACGCATATACGGAGCGAGAAATGAGTTCTTTCTGCATTAGGGATATTCGTGGTCTTTTTGTTGCGATCCTCGGCGTTTTGCTGGCCCCCATTGCCAGCGCGCAATACACGGTTCTTACCGATCTGAGCGAGTTCTCGGGCAACGCGGTGCTGATCAATTTCGAGGGCGCAGCTGCCGCCCAGGGCACCCCGGTACCTTCAATCAATGGCGTAGGGTTTACCTTGTCGCCTAGCGGCGTTGCGCCGCGCTTCAGCAACCAGGACACGGGAACTCGCCCTTATGGCCCACAGGGCAATGACGCAATCGACGCGGCGGGCGCGGGAGCCCCGTTCAATCCCTACAACGACCTCTCTATCACCTTCCCCGATGCGATCAATCGCGTTGGCTTCGTGATCAGTGCGAATCAGAACAACAGTGTTGAAGTCACGACCTTCAACGGCGGAGACGTCGTTGACGTCATCCCGTTTCAGACATCTGGCGCTGGCGGCTTTAATTTCTTCGCATTCGAAACGGACGCCGCATTTGACGAAATCCTGATAGAGGTTGGCAACACGATCGGCATGGGTTTCTGGCGCCTCGATAATCTGCGTTACGAAGGCGGCATTGCGGATTCCGACGCCGATGGCGTCGCCGATGACCTCGACAACTGCCCGATGGACGCCAACGAAGACCAAACCGACACCGACGGCGACGGCCTCGGTGACGCCTGCGACGCCTGTGCGTTCGATGCAGAAAACGACGCGGATGGCGACGGCGTCTGCGGCGATGTCGATGCCGAAGTCGATTTCAACAAAGCCAAAGCGAAGGTCAACTTCGAAGACGGCGAGATCCGTATAGACGGCAGCCTGAGCATTCCTTCCGGTTACTGGACCGACAACCTGGACCCCATCGGTTCTGCAACGGTGCTGCTCGCTGGCCAAAACATGCCGCCCGTCGCTGACCAGAGCGGTATCAACTTCGAAGTTAAGGGTGACACCAACAAGAAGTGGAGCTACAAGGACAAGAACAGTAATGGCGACGTCACAAAGTTTGAAGTCGACTGGAAAGGCGCAAAATTCGACTTTGACGTGGACAACGGCCTTAAAGTCAAAACAACCGTCATCGGCGCCACTGAAACAACGCTACTGGTCGATGCCAAGAAAGTGGAAGGCTCCTTCACGATCACGGTTAACGATTCAATGATCAGCTACGATGCCGACAGAAACATCACCGCCAACGTGCCGTACGAAGCAGACGATGATGAAAACAAGAAAGTCGTGTTCACACTGCCGTACGAACTGAAGCCGGACATGATCGTCAGCGTGACCGGCCCCGCCGGTGGCACCTTCTATTCCGCACCGGTAGCCGACAACTACGTTGAAGGCACGGTAACGTTCAAACTGGAAACAGAGTTCGATCCCGCGCTGTTCCCGGACGCCGGCAACACGACGCCCGCAACGCTCGACCTGCAGCTGTCGCTCGGCAATACCGTCTATGGCAACGGCACGATCGACGCCGCTGACTGGGACGACATTGCAGTGGACGAATGGAAGCGGTAACGACAAGCGCGCCTCGGTCGTTCTGACTCAGGCTATTCTCGTCAGATTAAAGGCGAAGGCTCCTAACGGGGGTCTTCGCCTTTTCTTTGCTTGCAAATCTGCGTAGCCAGGGTCGAACCGAGGTTTCTCCCGAACTGCGGTGCACCATGAAGACCAGCTGAGCCACGCCGGGGACAACCTCGGTTCGACCCCTAGAGCGCTCCAACCTGTATTTCCGCTATGCTGCCGCTATCGCCACGGCGTGGAGAACCGACTGTGTCAATCCCGCAATTTTCACTTCTCGCGCTGTGCCTGGCGGCGTTTTCCGCATGCGCTTCCAATCAGCAGGAACCTGCGACCGGCAAGCCAGCGATCATCGACGTGTTTGCCTGCAGTGATTACTGCCCAGGCCCGCGCGGCAAGTACATGAAAAAAGTGTATGAGGGCGTGACGGATGAAGAGGCCTGTCGCAAACTCGGCGGCACGCCCTATACTTACGTTGGCTGGGGCAGCCACTTCGTTTGCCTGGCTCAGTAGCGAGCGATTCTGTTTAATCCCATGACAGGAACACAGCATGCAGTCACTCATCGCAGCATTTCGCATTGCATTATTACTGTTACTTGGCTGCACGTTTCTGCAGCAAACCGCATCCGCAGAAGAGGAGAAAACGATGGCCAGAGTCACGGGAATAGGTGGCGTATTTTTTCTGTCGAATGACAAAGGCAAGGAGCTGGCCGCCTGGTACGCCAAACACCTGGGTTTCAAGCTGGAGGACTGGGGTGGCGCTATCCTGCAGTGGGAGGAAGATAAAGCTGAAGACAAAGGCATGACAGTGTGGAGCGTCGCTGACAAAGACAGCGAGTGGTTCAAACCGAGCGAGTCGAGCTTCATGATCAACTACCGTGTTGATGACATGGAAAAGCTGATCGAACAGCT
>JBATFU010000278.1:0-3120 GCA_049665065.1 Woeseia sp.
CAGCCGACATCGACGAAAATAAGATGGCGGCCTGACAAGAGATCGGTATCCGGGCCAAACATCGGGTGCAGTGAAGTGATTTTGCAGCCCGCATCGCGCAGCGCATGCAATCCGGCGCGCAAGGGGGATTTCAGCGAGCCGATGTCAAAGATGAGCGACCGGGGCGCGAGTTCGGCAAGCTCCAGCAGCACTTCGCCGGATATTGCCAGCGGCGTCGCTACGACAATGACGTCGAAATCGACGCCAGCATCGTGCCAGTCGCGGAAGCGGCCATCGCCATCCTGGATAGCAGCATCGGCAACCACCGGCACGAATCCCTGCGAGGAAAAGAAGTCAACGAACCAGCCACCCATCTTGCCCGCGCCGCCGATCACGAGGACGCGCCGCCCCTCACCTTTGCCTTCCGCTACGACACGCTCGCGCTCCTGGCTTGCGAGCGACGAGCGAATGAGGGAGCGCATGATTGATTCTGCAAGATCGGGGTTTACGGACAACTCGCGTGCGTGCTCTCGTGCAAGCTCCAGCACGTCCTTCTCGCGCTCAAAATCTCGCGTTGCGCGACCCGTCGTCAACTTGTTTTGACCGATCTTGCCGACGACCTGCTGGCGTTTCGCAATGAGTTCTATCAGCTGCTGATCGATGGCCGTCAATTCGGCACGTAATTTAACGAGACTCATGCAGGACGGTTCCGGGGAGACGATGACAGGAGTTGTACCGTAGTCGGCTCCGGAACAAAAGAATCAGGCGCAATTCTGTTGCAAAGTGGCCCGGGTCAGCATGACCCGGGCCAGACGGTAGCAACTGTAACGACCTCGACTAGTCGCGATGGTCGCGATGTCGGTTTCGACCGTGCTCGATGCGCCTGTGGCGCTGCTTGTCGTATTTCAGCTTGTGCCCTGCTTTGTACCACGCCTTGTAGCGGGCCTTCTGACGTGGCTTGTAGTGTCGGTGATAGTAGTAGTCACCTTCGTAACGACGGAGGAGGCGCTGCCAGCTGACATTCACACCACGGTATCCGTAATTCAGTGAATACCAATTTGTGAAGTCGCGATGCTGGCGCAACCACGGCGGAAATACGACCGTGCGATGACTGACGACGTGCACCGGGCGGCCTCGGTAATCGGTATAGACGACGTCGTGAGCTGCCGCATCGGGCGCCGGGATCAGCATGAGCCCCGCAATAGCAAGGGCGGGCAGACTTATGGCATTGAGGTTTCGCATGGCGCTTTACTCCTTTTCGATAAACGCAGGATGGAGACTAGCGCGCCACGAATGAACCCAGACTTAACGCTCACAAGCTGGCTTGCCTGGTTTCATGAATCAATGCTGAACGGCGCGCTTTGCGTCCAGGCGCTACCGACACGCCAGCAATCGTGCGATTATCGGTCGCCGCAACCGTGCACATAAAAATCGGGAGTAAATAACGATGAAGACACGTGCCGCCGTCGCCTGGGAAGCCGGCAAACCGCTGCAGATAGAGATGCTCGACCTGCAAGGACCGCAGCAGGGAGAAGTGCTGCTGCGCAACGTCGCGACCGGCGTCTGTCATACCGACGCGTTTACGCTGTCCGGTGAAGACCCCGAGGGGATATTCCCTGCCGTACTCGGTCACGAAGGCGGGGCAATCGTTGAAGAAACGGGTGCCGGAGTGACGAGCGTCAAACCCGGCGATCACGTGATTCCGCTGTATACCCCCGAGTGCGGCGAGTGCAACTTCTGCACCTCGGGCAAGACCAATTTGTGCCAGGCCATTCGCGCAACGCAGGGCAAAGGACTGATGCCCGATGGCACGTCGCGCTTTTCCCTGAATGGCAAGCCGGTATTTCACTACATGGGAACGTCAACGTTTAGTGAGTACACGGTTTTGCCGGAAATTGCGGTCGCAAAAATCAGCAAGGCCGCACCGCTCGAAAAGGTTTGCCTGCTCGGTTGCGGCATCACGACCGGCATCGGCGCTGTGCTGAATACCGCGAAGGTCGAAGCCGGTGCTACCGTCGCCGTATTCGGGCTCGGCGGCGTTGGCTTGAGTGTGATCCAGGGCGCACAGATGGCGAAAGCCAGTCGCATCATCGCTGTCGATATCAATCCGTCAAAGTTCGAGCTTGCGCGGCAGCTGGGCGCTACGGACACCGTTAACCCGAAAGATCACAGCGCCCCGATCCAGGAAGTCATCGCTGACATGACCGACGGCGGCGTCGATTACTCTTTTGAATGCGTAGGCAATACCAAGCTCATGCGCGCAGCGCTCGAATGCTGCCACAAGGGCTGGGGCGAATCGGTCATTGTTGGCGTTGCAGGTGCTGGCCAGGAGATTTCAACGCGGCCGTTTCAACTCGTCACCGGCAGGGTCTGGCGCGGTAGCGCATTCGGCGGCACGCGCGGTCGCAGCCAGTTGCCTGGTATGGTCGAGCAATACCTGCACGGCGAAATCAAGGTTGACGAATTCATCACCTACACGATGCCGCTGGAAGACATCAACAGGGCCTTTGACCTGATGCATGAAGGCAAGAGTATTCGCACCGTCATTCATTTCTGATGAGCGCGGGCTAAAAAACATGGCGCGCGTCGCAACCGCTACCAGCTCACAGATTGCAGCAGACGCTGCGCTCGAAACCGCAGAGGCCGGCGGTAATGCAGTTGACTGCGCGATTACAGCGGCACTCGTCACGATGAACATGGAACCAGGCGTCTGCGCGCTGGCAGGTGGCACGTATATCACCGTGTGGCCGGCGGATGGCGACCCCGTCGTGATCGACGGCAATGTCGCAATCCCTGGCATCGACAGCACGCGCGCAACGCCGCAACCTGTTGTGGTGGACCTCGAGTATGGCGGCGGCATTCGCACACTTGTCGGTTCGAGTTCGGTGGCGGTGCCCGGCACCGTTGCCGCATTGCAACTTGCCTCGGATCAATACGGCGTCGCGCCATGGTCGCAGCTGTTTGCGCCAGCGATACGGCACGCGGAGAATGGCTTCCCGCTTACGCGCTCCGGTCACTATTACCTGCAGTATGCAGGCCATCGCATATACGGTCGCAGTCCGGACGGGTTCGCCGCGCTGCACGACGACGACGGCAATCTTCGTGCACGCGGCGAACTGATCCATGTGCCGCACCTTGCCG
>JBATFU010000279.1:0-24472 GCA_049665065.1 Woeseia sp.
GTACCAGCATCAGCGCGAAGCGCGTATCGTTTGCCGCAGAAGCCAGGTTTTTCGGACTTGCTGTAAACATTAACGAGCTGCATGTCAGCGATGTCGACGTGCAGCCGGTCGCTTCTGCCGCTACGCAAAATGAGCAAGCTGCAGCGCAGGACCCTGGCGTACCTGTCAGCGAGGTCCTGTCGTCACTGCGCTTGCCGCTGACGCTGCGCGTTACCGATCTTGTGATTGATAACGCGCGCCTGCTGGCCGGCGATGGCAGCACGGTTTTTGCGTTCGACCGCCTGGGGCTTGATGCGCGCTGGGGTGAGGCGCTGACCATCGAGCGCCTGCAGTTTGCTGCAGATCAGATAAACGTTTCCGGCGTTGCCAGCGTCGCGCTTGAAGCGCCCTATGGGATTGCTGTAGACGGCGAGTTTACAAGCGATGCGCCGGCCGGCTCCTGGTTGCCCGCCGTCATCAAAACCAGGCTCGGCGGCAACCTGCAGACACTCGAGGTGTCCGTCGAAAGCAGCAATCCTGCCGTGCAGCTTGCGGGTGAGATCCAGAACCTGCTCGATTCTGCGGATGCCGAACTGATCGTAAGTACCGACCGGTTTGCGGTACCGCCCGGCCAGGAACAACCGACACTGCAGCTCGGCAACTTAAAGCTCCGCATCACGGGCGGCATCAACGACTATTCTGCGCAGCTCGCAACGCAGCTGCAGAGCGAATTCGCGGCACCGCTCGATGTGACCGCGAGTCTGCAGGGCAATCTCGAGTCGTTGCAGGTGACTGAGCTTGCGCTGGCATCAACCGACATCGCCGCCAGTGGCACGGGCGAATTGAACTGGAGCGGCGAGTTCTTCGTAGCAACATCGCTCGAGGTGGAGCGCTTCGATCCGAGTCGCTGGCTCGCCGACTGGCCCGCCACGCAGTTTCTGCGTGGCGCAACAGACCTGAGCTACAGCGATGGCCGCCTGCAAATCACGCGGCTGCAGGCCGAACACAGCGACAGTTCGGCGAGCCTTGCTGGCACCGGAGTGGTCGATACCGGCAGCGGCGATATTGACGTTGAGTTGCAATGGCAGGACCTGCAATGGCCACTGCCGCCCGCCGCCGCAACCATCGACAGCCGTGCTGCCAGCCTTGCGCTGAAGGGCTCGCTGGATGACTGGGCGCTGAACGGGGAAATAGCGCTGGGGTCTGCCGACCTGCCGCAAGGTCGCTTCGTGCTGGCAGGTTCGGGCAGCCGCGAGCTTGCCGCGGTGCAGATTAAGGACAGCGAAGTTCTGGGCGGTCGCGTCGTCGGCAACTTCGAGTACGCGGCGCGCGATGGCGGTCAGTGGTCCGCCGAACTGCGGGCCACCAATACCCGCATCACTCCATTTTTGCCGGCCTGGCCTGGGCAGATCAGCGCTGACTTTAACGCCAGCGGCGTGGTTGCACCGTTCGCGCTGGCACTCGATGTTCAGTCACTAAGCGGCAACGTACGGGGTCGCGATGTCGCTGCAAAAGGCGCGTTGCGACTGAATGGCGAGCAATTGCGTTTCGACAAGCTCGAGCTGCGCTCCGGCGCGTCAAGCCTGCAGCTGGACGGCGACTGGCAATCCGAAAGTGGTGTTGAGTTTGCGCTCCGGAGCGCGTCGCTTTCTGACCTGCTGCCGGACGTTGCCGGCAGCCTGGAAGCAGAAGGTCGTGTGCAGGCAGGAGACGAATGGCCACAACTGACGCTTGCGCTGTCTGGCAGGAATCTCGTTTGGCAGCAATGGTCGGCAGCCGAGCTCGAGGCGAGCAACACACCCGCTGATGCGGCGCCGTTCGATCTCAGCGTTACCGCGCGCGGCCTGACCCAGGGTAGCCAGGCGATCGATTCCGCCGCACTGTCGCTGCAAGGATCGCCGGAACAGCACCAGCTCGAGCTTGCGCTGCAGCGTGTCGACGAAGCGCTCGGCGCATCGCTGCAGGGCGGCTTCAGTGGCTTGCAGGCGCCTGACACTCTGCAGTGGCAGGGCGAACTGACGCGTCTGCAGTTCGACGGCCGCGATGCGCTTGTGCTCAGACTCCGTGATGCAGTGGCGCTCAAGGCGGGGGCCGACTCGGCGGGGTTTGAAAAGGCTTGCCTCGATGTCAGTGAAGGCGGCGCGCTGTGCGCGTTCGGCGAGCTTGCGGCAGAAAACCAGTATCGCGCGACTATCGAAATGACCGACCTGCCGCTGAACCTGTTGCGATCGTTTACCGGCACGACGCTGAAGTTCAACCAGTTGCTTAGCGGTTCGCTGGAACTTGCGACAGGGCCGCGCGGGCGGCCATCGGGCAGCGGCCGCATCGACATGACGCCGGGGCAGATACTTAACGAGGTCGACGACCGTCTCAGTTTGCGTACGCGCGCCGGCTTTGCAGCGTTTACCTTGCAGGATGGCCAGCTGCTGGCGGGCGAGATCAAGCTGCCGTTCTCGGACGCAGCGGAGATAGCCGGTGAGTTTCGCGTTATCGACATAACAGAGGGCGAGAATAGCCCGATCGCCGGACAGTTGGCGGTCGTCGTGCGCGACCTTGGCGTCGGTGCCCGCATACTGCCGCAGATCGCCGCGGCAGGTGGCAGCCTCGACGCTGACATTACGATTGATGGCACCCTGGGACAGCCGGGATTCGCCGGCGGCCTTGCAATTAAAAATGGCAGCGTAATGTACGCCCCGCTGGGCCTTGACATTCGCGACATCGAACTCGACAGCAAGGTTCTGCCCGGCAACCGCGTTGAGCTGACGGCGAATTTCAGCGCCGGAGACGGCAAGGGTCGCATCACCAGCAGTGCCGATTACCTGCAGGGCCTGAGTCGTGGCTTCGAAGTATCGCTGGTCGGCGAAAACCTCAAGATCATTGATCTGCCGGATCTGAGCGCCGTTATCAATCCGGATCTGCAGCTCGGCATTCGCGGTGATGACGTCCGCATCAACGGCAAAGTCGTTGTGCCGGCGGCTCGGATCGCGTCGGTGGCGTTCGTGAACAGCGGCGAGAGTGAGAGCGAGGATGTCGTGTACGTCGGTCCGCGGCAACCGGCCGGCGCGGAGTCGGCAGAACCCGCGTCCAAACTCAATTACAGCGGCAGTGTCGTGCTCGAACTCGGCAACGACGTTGTCATCGATCTTGACGTTGCGGAAGCGCGCCTGCGCGGTTCCACAACCTATCGCTGGGACGGCGATTCCTTGCCGATGGCGAACGGTTCCTTCGCCATCAGCGGCAAGTTCGAGGCCTACGGGCAATTGCTCGAAATCACTGAAGGCACGATTCGCTACGTCAATGCGCCGGCCAGCGATCCGCAGCTGCGCATCCGTGCAGAGCGTGAAATTTTCGGCAACTCGCAGGTGCGCCGTGCGGGCGTGTTCGTGACGGGCAGCGCGCAGCGGCCGAAGCTCGAGGTGTATACGAATCCCGCGACCAGCTCGGACCGGGCATTGACGCTTCTCGTCACAGGCAGTGATTTCAATTACGAACAGGGCGTCGGCGCGGTCGATGTCGGCAGGTATATCGCGCCACGCCTGTACGCGAGTTACGGCATCGGCCTGTTCGATCGCGAAAATGTCATCAGCGTTCGCTACGACCTGGCGAAAGGCTTCGGTATCAAGGCGACGTCGGGCAAGCAGGCCGCCGGCATCGACATCAGCTACACAATCGAACGCTAGTCGGCGCTCTGCAATCCGGGGCGCTTAAGGTACAGTGTCGCCATGAATCTCGAACGCCTGCCTGCCAACGCGGTACTTGCCGCCAATCGCATTGCACCCTACATCCGTCAAACCCCGCTGGAGCATTCACCGTATTTCAGCGAACAGACGGGCGCGAACGTTTATCTTAAACTCGAAAATCTGCAGCTCACCGGTTCGTTCAAATTGCGCGGCGCATTTAACAAACTGTTGTCGCTGACCGCCGATGAGCGTGGCAAGGGCGCAGTTGCCGCATCCAGCGGCAATCACGGCGCGGCCGTCGCCTGGGCAATGGCGCAGCTAAAAGTTGACGGCATGATTTTCGTTCCGGAGCAAACCTCGAGCGTCAAAGTCGAAGCGATAAAACGTTCCGGCATCAAGATCGAATTCTTTGGCCACGATGGTCTTGATACGGAGTTACATGCCCGGGAGTTTGCGCGCGCCAAGGGCATGCACTACCTGTCACCGTATAACGATGCCGACGTTATCGCCGGCCAGGGTACCTGTGGCGTCGAGATCGCACACCAGCTGAACAAGGTTGATGCCCTCGTCGTCGCGGTAGGCGGCGGTGGCCTGATCAGCGGTGCCGGCGGCTTCCTGCGCTCGGCCTATCCCAATCTCCAGATTATCGGTTGCCAGCCTGTTGCCTCGGCTGTCATGGCGGAGTCGATCCAGAACGGCGCGATTCTCGATTTGCCGAGTTCGCCGACCCTGTCCGACGGCACCGCGGGTGGCATTGAGCCGGGTGCCATTACGTTCGACCTGTGCCGCACGCTGGTACGCCAGTTCGTGCTGGTGTCCGAGGAGCAGATCGCGGCGGCAATGCGCGATTTTATCGACGCGCATCACATGCTGCTGGAAGGTGCCGCCGGCGTGGCGCTCGCCGGGCTGCGCAAAAAAGCGATAGAGCTGCGTGGCAAGAACGTCGTCGTAATCATCTGCGGTGCGAATGTCAGCCGCGAAACGCTGCGCAAGATCATCTAGGGCGGATTTTCGACCCCGGCACCCGGCTGACCACGGTCGCCGTCCTGCTGCCTGCCAGAATCAGCGATTTCTGGCGGAATTATGCGGATGCTTTCGATGGGCCGGCGGACGTATACTGCCAGTCTTACGAACAAGCGTGCAGGGCGCGGCTGGCAACGCCCGCCGGCGTTTCCGAAAAAGCCCGCAACGCCTGTCGAACAAAATAATTCAGGGGGTAATCGATGAAGCTTGTTAAACACCTGCTCGACGCCAAGGGTCACGACGTAGAGACGATCTCTCCTGACGCGACGGTTCTCGATGCCGTCAAAATCATGGCGGAGAAATCAATTGGTGCACTGGTCATTCTCGATGGCGACAAACTGGCCGGGCTCGTGAGTGAGCGCGACTATGCTCGCAAGGTAATCCTCATGGGGCGCGGCTCGGACGACACCCCGGTCAGCGCGATCATGCGCAGTGACCTTGCCACAGCGCATAGCGGCAGCACCCTGCAGGAGTGCATGAGCATGGTCACCGAAGGGCGCGTTCGTCACCTGCCCGTCGTTGATGACGGCAAGGTCGTCGGCATCATTTCCATCGGCGACCTCGTCAAGGCCATCATGGCTGAGCAACAGGCGGAAATTGAACAACTTGGCCAGTACATCAGCGGCTGAATGTTGGTTTGTCCAAATGAATTTTTTCCTTCCTGTGCTGTCCTAATCTCTGCTGTCCGGCAGTTTGGCGAAACCGCGCGGCGTGTCGCGCGACCTGCCACCGATCTTGACCAGGAAGGACCAGAACCATGCACCGCCTGATTGTCATCTTGCTCTTCGTCTGTTTCGCACCTGCGTGCTGGGCCCAGGGGGCCGACCGCATGAAAAGCGAAGCCGGTCCCAAGACCGTCATTGGTCCGCGCAATCCGGTTCTGCAGGACGGAGCCGATGCCCTGCTTGCAGGCGACGCTGAACGAGGCGTCCGCCTGACGCTGCAGGGGCTCAAGGTAGCCGCGGGCTCGCGCGAAGAAGAGGCCGCATTGTCCAACCTTTGTGCTGGCTACATTCTGCTGGAAAAATTCAATGAAGCGCTGCGCTACTGCGACATGCTGATTACGCGAAACAGCGAAAACTGGCGGGCCTATAACAACCGCGCCGTGATTTTCATCAAGACCGGCCAGTTCGCCAAGGCTGAACAGGACCTGCTGCGCGGCGAAGAGCTGCGCCCGGGCGCACACACGCTGAAAGTCGCACGCGCGATGTACATGAACGCGGTTTTCCCTGTTGCGGCTGAAGTTACAGTAGATGATAGCGATAGCGCGAAAAAGCATGAGGACTAGCAGGCAACAACCCTATATTTTTGCCTTGGCTTCATTATTGTTGCTGGCGGCGCAGGCGCCCCTTGCGGACGAAAAAATAGCGCGTACCGCGTATATTTTTGATACCACAACAGACCGGACGCCGGCGGTCACGGCTTTTCCGGAATACCCGACCATCGCGCGCCGCGATCGTATCGAAGGTGACGTCACCGTGTGCTTTTTCATCGACAGCAACGGCCGGATCCGGCGTCCGAAAATACAAACCTCAACGCACAAGATTTTCAGGCGCGCTGCCTTGCGCGCAATCAAGGCATCGAGCTTCGCGCCGCTGGCCCCGAACCAGGTGCTGGCGACAGCGAGCACCTGCCGTACCTACCGGTTTCGTCTTACCGCACTCGTGGAATAAGCGCGCCGATCTGCCGCGCTGGTTCGTTAGCCGCTTTTTCCGCTGCTGCGACCGTTACCTTGTGCAACCCTGCATTGCGCCGTTATCGCAGGTTTAGAATGCGCCGCGCCGCTTCCTGCATATCGCGCCCGGTTGCGATGATGCCTTCATCGTGGCCTGCCATCACGGCGATCCCGTCTTTGGCAAATGCCGTCTCACGATGCAGCCGGCGAAACTCTTCCGCCATTTCAGGCGTGCCGTAGCTGACGGCTGCATCTGTCGTTGGCAAGACATTCCTGAGCTTGTTCCAGAGTGCTGCGCTGTGGACGTGCACTACGGCGTTAATCTTGTCGCAGAGCTCATACAGCGCCGCATGGGTCATCGATTCGGAAGACGCTTTGATCGGTCCCTCACAGCGCACCCGGTTTGCCGCAATGTCATAGTCGGTGACTGTCGCGTAGTGCTCGGCACCCAATGTTGCGAGATGGCCTGTCTGCGTGCCGCTGATAATGAAATGCCCCGCGTCGCCACGGACGCTTAAGTTGCCAAAGCCGATGCCGGTATCTTCGTACTGGCCGATCAGGCCCGCGGCATACAGGGGTTCGCGCCATTCGTTCAGTTGCGACACGATATCGGCCGGCGGTGCCGGCCCGCGCTGCCAGTCGAGTTCAAACTTGATATAGCCTTCGTCGATCATGACGCTTTGCGCGCCCGCTCCGGAAACAGACCGGCAAGCCCCGCCGCGCTGGCTTCGCAAATACCCGCCTCGGTAATCAGCCCGGTCACCAGCCGCGCAGGTGTCACGTCGAACGCGTAATTGCTGACCGGTGTGCCGGGCGCAACTGTCGCCACTTCCAGCAGCTGCTCGCCGTTCCTGCCCCAGATGTGTGTGACCTCGTGCGGGTCGCGTTGCTCGATCGGTATGTCGCGCAGGCCATCGCTGCTTTCCCAGTCGATCGTTGTGGAGGGCAGGGCAACGTAGAAAGGAATGTTGTTGTCGTGGGCTGCCAGCGCTTTCAGATAAGTGCCGATCTTGTTGGCAACGTCGCCGTTGCGGGTTGTGCGATCGGTGCCGGTGATGCAGATGTCTACCATCCCGTGTTGCATCAGGTGCCCGCCGGCGTTGTCGACGATGAGCGTATGCGGCACGCCGCTTTGCTGCAATTCCCAGGCCGTCAGCTGCGAGCCCTGGTTGCGCGGCCGGGTTTCGTCAACCCACACGTGTATGTCGATGCCTGCCTGATGCGCAAGGTAGATAGGCGCTGTTGCGGTGCCCCAGTTGATCGTTGCGAGCGCGCCCGCATTGCAATGCGTCAGGACGTTAACCGTCGCGCCGTTATTTCGCCTGGCAATTTCTTCGATCAGCGTCAGGCCATGGCGACCAATGCCAAGCGAGATTTCGACGTCCTCATCGCAAATGGCCGCGGCTTCGCGACGGAAGGCAGAGACCAGCTCGTTGCCGGTCAAATTGCCAGCCGCATTGAGCATCCGGGTGAGCGCCCATTGCAGGTTAACTGCCGTTGGTCGCGAGGCGGCAAGTTCCTCGGCGGCTTTGGCAATGAATTGCCGCTTGCCGCCGGACTCCAGTGCGGCGAGATACAGGCTGTAGGCGGCTGTGCCGCCGATCAACGGCGCTCCGCGCACGAGCATATCCGCAATAGCCGCAACACCGTCGCGATACGTGCGCAGATCCGCAACAACGTATTCGTGTGGCAGCCGTCGCTGGTCGATGATCTGCACGACCGCCGGATCCTCTGGCGCGAGCCAGATCGTGCGAAAGTCCTTGCCCGGTTTTTGCACGGCTGCTCCCTGAGATCGAAAAATGGTCGGTGGCTCTCTATTCTAGCGTCAAGCCTCTGTCATTGCGGCCATTGCGCGGCGGACCGTGGCCGTGCGATCGTGCGCGCCGCCGGCTGGCGACCGCTGGCAGCAGCGGGTAGCCTCAGTGCGCAGGCATCGCTTGCCGCCTTCAGAATGGAACCGACCTTGTGCGAGATTTCGGCAGGAACGCAATGGCAGGACGATTGATCGCGCGGCTGTGTGCGCTGTATTTCAGCCTGTATTTCTCAAGCGGCATGGCGGCGTCTGACCTCGCCGGGTTGCCGACGGGCCAGCAGCTCGAAGCCGCTGGCGCGGTAATCGGCCAGATCCGCTTTGAGCGCAACAACGTGTTCGACCTGTCGCTGCCCGAGGAAAACAATCCGCTGTACCGACTCGCGAATCGACTCCACGTACTGACCCGCGAAGACGTCATTCGCCAGCAGCTCCTCTTTCGTCCTGGCGATTCCTTTTCGGCGCGCCTCGTCGCCGAGTCGGAGCGGATCCTGCGCGCCAACGGCTATTTTTACGATGCGCGCATCCGGGTTGCGGCGTATCAGAACGGCGTGGTTGATCTTGTCGTCACGACGCGCGATGTCTGGACACTCATTCCCGGCTTTTCGATATCGCGCAAAGGCGGCGAAAACCGCACGCGCGTATCGCTGTCCGAAGAAAACCTGTTTGGCACCGGCGCGCGCATCAAGCTCGCCTACATCGATGACGTCGATCGGGAGTCTACGAGCCTCGAATACGGGGACCGCAATCTTGGCAACAGCTGGTGGTCGATCTATACGCGCATTGCGGATAATTCGGACGGCGATTCGCAACTGTTTGTGCTGCAGCAGCCGTTTTACGCTTTGCATACCCGCAATGCGCAGGGCTTAAGCCTGTACGCCAATGATGCAGAGACACGCTTCTACGAACTGGGCAATGAAGTCGCCGAGTATCGCGCGGAGAGCCGGGTTGCAACGGCATTCTACGGCTGGTCCGCGGGCTTGCAGGACGGCTGGGTCCGGCGTTTTCGCGCCGGCGTTACATTTGACGAACAGGATTTTTCCGAAACGGCGGAGCAGCTTCTGCCGCAGCTGCTGCCGGCAGATCGCAAGCTCGTGTATCCGTGGCTCGGCATCGAGTTGTTCGAAGATCGCTTCGAAACCGCCAGCAACCGTGACCAGATTGAGCGCACCGAAGATTTTTTCGTCGGGCGGCGTCTCACCGCGCAACTCGGCATTGCCAGTCGCGGCCTCGGCTCTGACCGTAGCGCGGTGCCGTTCAACGTGAGCGCCAGTCGCGGCTTCGGTTCGCTGGAGTCCCGTGCATTTTTGCTCAGCAGCGAGCTGCATGGCCGGATCGAGAGCGGCGATCTCGTCAACGCGCTGTGGCAAACGGACGGCCGTTATTACCTGAAGCTGTCCGACAAATCGCTCGTTTACACGACGCTGTCCGTGGCGCTGGCTGGGGACCTAGATCTCGACGCGCCGCTGTCGCTCGGCGGAGATAGTGGCCTGCGCGGCTATCCGCTGCGCTACCAGGTCGGCGACAAGCGCGTGCTGCTGACCGCCGAGTATCGCTACTTCACCAACTGGTATCCGTTTCGGCTGGTGCGCGTGGGCGGCGCAGTGTTTGCCGATGTCGGGCGCACATTTGGCGACAATCCGGCAGGTGGCAAAAGTCTCGGCTGGTTAAAGGATGTGGGTATAGGCCTGCGTTTCATGCCGACGCGTGCCAGCGGCCGGGAAATCGTGCACCTCGATCTCGCATTCCCGCTGGACGGTGATCCGTCGATTGACAGTCTGCAGATCCTGCTCGAATCAAAACGCAGTTTCTGAATCAGCCGCGCGCGGCTTTCAGCGTATTCGACATCAGCAGCGCGATCGTCATCGGGCCTACGCCGCCCGGTACCGGTGTAATCGCCGCGGCGATCTCGCGGGCTTCAGCAAAATCGACATCGCCCGTTAGCTTGCTGCGCTGTTCGCCGCCGTCTTCAAGCGTGATGCGATTGATACCCACGTCGATTATAACGGCGCCGGGTTTAACCCAGTCGCCCTTGATCATGTTGGCGCGGCCGACGGCCGCCACGAGGATATCGGCATGGCGCGTCACTGCCGCGAGGTCTTTCGTGCGGCTGTGACAGAT
Organism: Woeseia sp.; assembly: GCA_049665065.1. Taxonomy (GTDB): domain Bacteria; phylum Pseudomonadota; class Gammaproteobacteria; order Steroidobacterales; family Woeseiaceae; genus Woeseia. The sequence goes on from JBATFU010000279.1 coordinate 10,289, forward strand.
CGTCACCGTCGCATTCGCCGCGAGCAGCAGCGCCGCCATTGGCTTGCCGACAATGTTCGAGCGGCCGACAACAACTGCGTTCAGGCCCGACAGGTCTTTGCCAAGCTGGTCCTCGATCAGCAGCATGCAGCCGGCCGGTGTACAGGGTACGAATGCCTGCGCGGCTTCGCCGGCGGTCAGCTTGCCGATGTTCTCAAAATGAAAACCATCGACATCTTTTTGCGGTCGGATACTTTGCGTGATGCGCTGTTCGTCGAGGTGTTTCGGCAGCGGCAACTGCACCAGGATGCCGTGCACTTTCGGGTCGGCGTTTAGCTCGTCAATCAGAAGAAGCAACTCGTCCTGCGCGATGTCGCCGGCAAGCGCGTGCTGCACGGAATAGAAACCGCATTTTTCCGCCGTGCGCTGCTTGTTACGTACATACACCTGGCTGGCGGGATCCTCGCCGACGATGACGACAGCAAGGCCGGGCACGATGCCCTTTTTGGCTTTCAGAGCGGCAGCTTCCTGCCTGATGGAGTCGGTCAGTGCAGCGGCACGGGCTTTGCCGTCGATCAGTGTGGCAGTCGACATGAAACAGGGTCCTGTTGGCGCGCGGGACGGGTAGTCCCCGCGAAAAGCGGCACATGGTACTGCCGCACCTGCGGCGGGTAAACCGCCAGAGGGATCCCGGGCGCTACAGCATTGCGGCAGGTGCAGCCGAGCGCGCCGCAATGGCAGCTACCGACGTACTCCTGCATCACTTGTTGCGTATGTCGCGTACCAGGATCAGCTTGGACTGCCCGTCCGCCGCGCGTTTTTCCTGGATTTCGAACAACTTGGTCGCGGTAATCAGGTCGCGCAGCTTGCGGTAGCCGTAGTTGCGCGGATCGAACTGTGGCGACTGCTTGGCAATGTTGCTGCCGACCGGTCCGAGTGCTGCCCAGCCGTCGTCATCGGACGATGCGTCGATCGCATTGCGCACCAGAGTGACGAGGCGTGCATCCTGCTTGAGTTCGCCGGCACTCTTGCGCTTGATCTTTTGCGGCTCATCTTCGCCGGCGCGCAGCACTTCCGTGTAAATGAACTTGTCGCAGGCGGAAACGAAGGCATCAGGTGTTTTCTGTTCGCCGAAGCCGTAAACCGTCAAGCCGGTTTCGCGTATCCGCGAGGCGAGGCGGGTGAAATCGCTGTCGCTTGAGACGATGCAGAAGCCATCGAAGTTACCGCTATACAGCAGGTCCATCGCATCGATGATCATTGCGCTGTCCGTCGAGTTCTTGCCTTTCGTGTAGCCGAACTGCTGCATCGGCAGGATTGAGTATTCGAGCAGCGACTCTTTCCAGCGCTTCAGGCTCGGCTGGGTCCAGTCGCCGTAGATACGTTTCACACTGGCGGTGCCGTACTTCGCAATTTCCGTCATCAGCCCTTCGACGATGGTCGGCTGCGCGTTGTCAGCATCAATCAGTACCGCGAGGCGGTCGGCAGTTTCAGATCCCACGAATTCTCTCTTCTATTGCTGCATCAAAGTTTGCAGTGTACGCGTACGCTCGGTGCGAGTCGCAGCCATTGCAAGGTCAGCGAATGACCATGCCGATAAATACAACGATCCACAGCGCGGCGAGTAGCAGCAGGCTGACGAGAAACAGCCGAAAGCGCAACAGGACCTTGTTTGAGCCAAGGTGCACGTAGCTGTGACCGAGCCTCGCCACCGCGTACGCCCAGGCCAGCACGACCGGCACGGTGCCGGCCTGGCCCGTAATCGATGCAATGATGATAATCACATAGAACAACACGGGTGCTTCGTACAGATTGATCAGGTGCCGCGAATACACCTGCAAATCTTCCGGTTCCTCACCGCCCTGGTAGGTGCGGTAGTACTTGGGATTAATGCGGCCGTTGCGTACGGCGGCTGTCCGCTTCATGCCCAGCCGCACCTGCACGAAGGCGGTTAGCGCGAACATGACAAACGCGGGATAAAGAATGTTCACATATAGCTCCTGTAAGATGCAGCCAGAACTACGGCGGCGGGTGACTTATTCCTCGATGTCGAAAAAAACGACTTCGCCGGTTTTCAGCGAATATTCCGCGCCCACAACTTGCAGCCCGTCGTTCTGAATGAGCGGATTGAGAATCTCCGAGGCATGGCGAATCGTGTTAACCGACGCGTGTACGTTGGCATGTACCGCTTTGCTCAATAATGCGTCAAAGTCGTCAGCGCCGGCTTCACTCAGCAGCGGTTCGACCGCCGGCTTGATGAAGTTAACGATAGTGCGCAGGTTGCGGGATCTTTCCTGCTGCGGATCGCGCAGCGCATCAATAGTGGCCTCGACCGCCCCACAACGCGTGTGTCCGAGTACCACGACGAGGCGCGTGCCAAAATTCGCAGCCGCAAATTCTACGCTGCCGAGCTGCGAGGGCGCCACGATGTTGCCGGCGACGCGAATCACGAAGAGATCGCCGGGACCGAGGTCAAAAACAATTTCCGCAGGGACCCGCGCATCGGAGCAGCCGAGGATAATGGCGAGCGGCGTCTGCTCCTGGGGCAGTTGCAGTTCACCGGATTCCACAATGCCGTCAGTCTTGCCGGCCGCGCGCTCGACGAAGCGGGCATTACCTTCTTGCAGACGCTGCAGTGCAATTGCTGCCGATACCAACGTTACGCTCCCCCGGAATTCTGCAGGTTCGTGTCAGTCTGACGATGCGTCGTCGCTGACGCCCATAATGCGCATGACGCGCAGCAGCATACCGAACACCACTGCCAGCGACAGGCCCACCCCAATGCCGATCAACACATTGTCGATGGCGAGGCCGGCCGCAGCACCCAGTGCTACGCCAATCGCGATTCCCGCGGGAAACGCCATGATCTTCTTATCCGGTTTATTCATTTTCTGTTCCAGCACGGCGCAGGCTGTGGCCGCTGCGGAGCCGATACTACTATTGGTGCCGTACACATGACAGGCAAAACCCGGGTGCCTGCTGCGTTTTCAGCGCGAAATGCGCAATAATACGCGAATCTTTTTCAAACAAACGGAGCAGCTCATGGCAATCGCAACGGCACGTCACATCCTGGTCGATTCGGCAGACCAGTGTCAGCAACTGAAAGACGAGATCGACGGCGGCGCCGATTTTGCCGATGTTGCCAAGGAGCATTCGACCTGCCCGTCGGGCCAGCGGGGCGGTGAATTGGGCGAGTTCGGGCCGGGCATGATGGTGAAAGAGTTTGATGAAGTGGTATTCAGCGCCGATCTGAACACGGTGCAGGGCCCGGTTAAAACGCAGTTTGGTTATCACCTGCTGGAAGTGACGTCACGCAGCGATTGATGGCGCAACGGAACGAACCTGCAAAGCCCCGTTCGGGTCAGTGAACGGGGCTTTTTTTTTGGCGCGCGTTACGCGACGTCCTGGCTTTTTAGGTCTGGTCGAGCCAGGTCGTGATGTTTGACCGGCAGCTCGCGAATGCGGATGCCGCTCGCGTCGAAGATGGCATTGGCCAGTGCCGGTGCGATAGCCGGCGTACCGGGCTCACCTGCGCCACCCAGGCTTGCGCCGCTGTTGATGATGTAGGTTTCTACTTCGGGGGCCTCATCAATGCGCAGCATCTCGTAATCATGGAAATTGCTTTGCTGCACGGCGCCACCGCGGATCGAGATTTCGCCGTATAGCGCTGCCGTCAGTCCGTACACGATGCCGCTTTCCATTTGCGCACGCATGCCATCCGGGTGAATCGCAAACCCGGCATCGACGGCGCACACAACGCGGTGCACGCGTGGTTTGCCGTTCGCAATCTCGACCTCCACGACCTGCGCGACGATCGTGCCAAAGGACTGGTGGATAGCGATACCGCGGCCAAAATTTTCCGGCAGCGGTTTGCCCCAGTCGGCTTTACTCGCTGCCAGGTCGAGTACGTCGCGGAAACGCAGGTTGTCTGCCAGGAGCTGGCGGCGGTACTGGTAGGGATCTGCGCCGGCTGCGACGGCAACCTCGTCGATAAACGACTCGGTGAAGAAGGCGTGCAGTGAGTGATCAACGCTGCGCCAGAAGCCCCACGGCACGTGCGTGTTGCTCGCCGTGAAACGAATCAGCTGATTGCCAATGCCGTAGGGAATATGGGTTGCCTCAACGGGGTCGTGTTTGTCGACGTAGTTATTTTCCCAGGCGAGCGGCTTGCCATCGGCATCGAGCGCGGCGCGGAAGCGGCTGATGTTGGCCTGCCGGTAATGGTCGTGGCGCGTGTCTTCTTCGCGCGACCAGATCAGCTGCACCGGGTATCCCGCTTCCGCCGCAATGCGTGCCGCCTGGATAGCGTAGTCGGAAAATGCACGCCGGCCGAAGCCGCCGCCAAGATACTGGTTGTGCAGCGTGACATTGTCGGCATCGATGTCGAGCGCCTTAGCGACATCCCTGACGAAGCCGAGCGGATTTTGCGTGCCGAGCCACAACTCGCAGTGACCATCGGCAAAGCGCGCCGTGCAATTCATCGGTTCCATGGTGGCATGCGCGAGATACGGCACCCGGTACTCGGCCGTTACCACTTGCGCGGCGCCGTCGAATGCGCCCGGCGCATTGCCGCGTTCTACATCGATCTCAAAAGAGTCTTCCGCGAGCGCGCGGTCGAGATCCGCGTTGAACTGTTTGAATATATCGCTTTGCGCAACGCTTTCATTGCCGCTCGTCGTAAAGCTTACATCGAGCTTCTTTAAGGCCTGTTCTGCCTGCCAGTAACCCTCGGCAACAATCGCTACGGCATCGCCGAGATTCACGACCCGCAGCACGCCGGGCATTTGTTGCACCGACGCGGCATTGACCGTGTCGACGGACGCGCCGAAGACCGGTGCGGCGCGCACCGCCGCGTATTTCATGCCTGGCAGGCGAACGTCTATGCCGAAACGCGCGCTGCCATCCACTTTTGCAGGAACGTCAAAGCGCGCGGGCGACGTGCCCATGATGCGAAATTCGCTGGCATCCTTGAGACGTGGCGCGGTTGGTTCATCCAGCGCCGCTGCTGCTTTTGCAAAACTCGCAAAGGGCGCTGTCTGGTTGCTGCCACGATGCACGATCTGGCCCCGTTCGGCGGTTAATTCGCTTACTGGCACCTGCCATTCTTCGGCAGCCGCCTGCAACAACATTGCGCGCGCTGCGGCACCGGCAACGCGCATGGCGTACTGGCCGGTGGTTTTTACGGAGGTGCTGCCGCCCGTGATCTGCAGGCCCATCATCCTCGTGGCGGTCAGGAACAGGCCGTCAACGGTGTCAATCAGGAAGGTCGGGAACTGTTTGTCCCCGAGCGCATAGCCTTTTGCCAGCGCATAGTTCGCATACTCATCCTGCGCGGGCGCCTCCATCATCGCGACTTTGTTCCAGTCTGCGTCCATTTCATCCGCGAGCATCATCGCCAGCGACGTGTGCACGCCCTGGCCCATTTCTGCATGCGGGATGATGGCGGTAACCGTGTTATCCGGCGCGAGTTTCAGCCAGACGTCGAAAACCGCCTCGTCCTCGCTCGCAATCAGCCCCGCCACTTTGTCACTGCGATCGCCGCGCCGGATAGCTACGCCGACCACGAGTACGCCACCGGCGAGCACGCCGCTCGTTATGAAGGCACGACGTGTCCACTTACCCATGACGGGACTCCTTGGTGCCAGCAACATTCGCCGCCGTGGCAGCTGCCGCGCGCTTGATGCCCCTGCGAATGCGTGGATAGGTCCCGCAGCGGCAGACGTTGCCGCTCATTGCCGTATCAATCGCCGCGTCATCCGGGTTTGGGTTATTCGCAAGCAGTGCCACCGCCGACATTATCTGTCCCGATTGGCAATAGCCGCATTGCGGCACCTGTTCGTCAATCCAGGCCTGCTGCAGCGCATGTGGCGTACCGTCACGCGCGAGTCCTTCAATGGTTGTCACCTGCTGTTGATCGGCGGCGCGCACCGGCGTGACGCAGGAGCGTATTGGCGCGCCGTTCAGGTGCACGGTGCACGCACCGCATTGCGCCATGCCGCAGCCGAATTTCGTACCAATTAGTTCGAGCTGTTCACGGATGACCCACAGAAGCGGCGTGTTCGGGTCGACATCGAGTTCGTGCGTGACGCCATTGACGATCAGGGTAAGCATGCCTTCGGGTCCTCCGGGGGAACAGTACCGTTGGTTTTCGCTAGCGAAAAATCGTTGCCATCGCAAGATCGCGACTGGCGAAACACTACGCCAAGCTCCCATGGGCAGCAACCTGCTTGTCAGGAATGGCGTCGTACCGCGCAGTACAAGCAAGTTTCGGGCTAGAATCCACAGCCAAATTGCTGTCACCAAGGTCCAGGAGCGGCCCGCTGAAAAAAATCCTCCGAAATCTGACGGGCCTTGCGGCGTTCAGCGTCGTTACGCTGAACACCCTCTTCTGGATCGTGCCGATCCTGCTGCTGGCGGTGATCAAGCTGCTGTTGCCGTTTGCAGCGATCCGGCGATTTTTGACACGCTTGTTGATGACGTGTGCCGAATGCTGGATTGGTGGTAACGCCTTGATCCTGCGCATTGTGAACAATACGCAATGGCGTACCCGCGGCCTGGAGGGTCTCCGCACCGATGAGTGGTACCTCGTCATCGTCAACCACCAGAGCTGGGTAGATATTGTCATTCTGCAAACGCTGATGAATCGCCGTATTCCGCTGCTGAAATTCTTTATCAAAAAGCAGCTGATGTGGTTTCCGTTCCTCGGGCTCGGCTTCTGGGCGCTCGACATGCCGTTCATGCAGCGTCACTCGAAGTCCTACCTCGCCAAACATCCGGAAAAGAAAGGCAGCGATCTCGAGGTGACACGCCGGGCCTGTCAAAAGTTTCGGCACACCCCGACGTCCGTTATCAATTTTATCGAGGGCACGCGTTTCAGCGAGTCGAAGCGCCTCCGCAAAAACTCGCCGTACGTGCATTTGCTGCCGCCGCGTGCCGGCGGGCTGGCGCTGGCGCTGTCGACAATGGGTGACATGTTTTCATCGATTCTCGATCTGACGATTATCTATCCGCGCGGGGTGCCCAAATTCTGGGACCTGATGTGCGGCGAGGTCAGCGAGGTGTTCGTCGAGTTGCAGCGCCGCGAAGTTGCTGACTGGATGGTGAGCGGTGACTACGTCAACGATCGCGATCACCGGCGCCGTTTTCACCAGTGGCTTGGTGAAGTGTGGGCCGAGAAAGATGCCAATATCGAGGCACTGACTCGCGAATTTCACTAAGCCGGCACGGATTCGGCATGCACCTCTGCTTCGCGTACACTGTCCGTCACTACTCAAGCAACGCGGGTGAAACCATGTCCTGCCACCGCCAGTACGATACTGTCGCCTTCGATGTACGTGATCACGCAATGATGCTGTTTTTCGCCCGCACCAAACCCAACGGCGACATTGACGACTACCTGCTGCTGATGCGCGGCGAGAGCGAAGACTTCGGTCCCAAGATCTATCTCGAGATCAACGAGCAGCAGTACGCCGGGCACGACCTCATTCGCGAAGTCGAGATGTGCGACAACGTCCTGACCCTGTACCTGCGGGAACCGGCCGAGGCGCTGGGTGGCGCGAACGAAATCGTACTTAGCTATGCAGCAACCGCGGACAATAAGGCGGTAGTGGAAGCCGGCGCCATGCGCGTGCTGGGCGACTGCCTGAGCGGCGGGCACGCCTGAGCGCAATGCTCGAGATACGGCCGAACTGCGAGCTGTGCAATCGCGACCTGCCGGCGGCCGCCACTGATGCGATGATTTGCAGCTTTGAATGCACATTCTGCCGGGACTGCGTGACCCAGACCTTGCGGGGGAAGTGCCCGAACTGCGGCGGGGCGTTCCAGCCCCGGCCCGTGCGACCTGCAGACATGCTCGACAAATTCCCTGCCTCGACGAAGCGCGTGCACCATGTCGAGCGCTGAGATGACGGCGACAGGCTGGAGCGTTTACCTGCTGCGCTGCGCCGACGGCAGTCTGTACACGGGCATTGCTACCGACGTGCAGCGGCGCGTGGCAGAACACGGTGGTGAACGTGGCGCCAAGTACCTGCGCGGACGCGGGCCGCTACGGCTTGAATTGTCCAGCGAGGTTGGCGATCGCAGCATGGCAAGCCGCATCGAACATCACATCAAGCGCCTGCCTAAAGTTCGCAAGGAAGCCTTGCTGAAAGAACCGCGGGCAATCGAAAAACTGCTTGCCGAATTGTAGGTCGAGCACGCTAGTAGAGTAGCAGTGGCTTGCCAAACGGCGGGCGTAACAACTCGACCGGCGGTTCCGCCGCAGCGGCAAACTCATTCAGCCAGCCGGCGCTCGTTACAATGTCATCCACTACCTCCGGGAAGAGTGCAACCTCGCCCAGCGGGTAAGTGAAGTCGTCAAAGTGAATTGCGAAGACACGCGTCGCGCCTGTGGCTGCGACAATCTCCTGCCAGTACTGTGCGGCGTATTCCCTGCCATGCCCCGACAGGCCGGCGATGCTCAACAGCACGACATCAGCCCTGACGTCGGCGAGCTGCCCTGCGATATATCCGGCGCTGCCCTGCACGAGTGCCGTTCCTGCCGGGTGTTCAATCACCACCGAGTACGCCGTGCCGCTGTGCCAGGCGTTGACGGATGCAGGCTGCTGCAGCGGGCTCGTTATGGTGCCGGCAAAAACCGGCTCACCGTTTGGCAGCTGCCCGACGTGCCGTGACTCGAGCAGCGTCACCGTGAAATTTCCAAAGAAACGTGGTTCACCCGATTTCAAGGTTTGATATTGACTGACAGGCACGTTGCTCCCGCGCGCAATGTTTGACGTCGATTCGGAGCCCAGCACCATTGCATCGGTCCGGTTTGCTACGTGGCCGGCATCCATCGCGTGGTCGAAATGCGAATGCAGCGGAACGACCGCGGCCAGTCGATCAATGCGGAACTCGTCCAGTGCCCGATTGATGGCCGCGTAGTCTGACTCAAGCGGTCGAAAGAGCAGGATGTCGCGCAGCTTCGGACGGGAGAATGTCGCGTCAGTAATGATCTGGGTTTCGCCGTCATCGAACAGCAGGGTGCTGATGCCGAGCCAGGTGACGGTCACCTGGCCGTCCTCGGCGTCGCTGACGGCGGCAAGCGGAATCGGCAGGTCCGCAACTTGGGGTCGCGTCTGCCAGAGCCACGCGACAGTCGCGACACCGGCAATCCCGAGCAGCAGCACTAGCAACAGGACGTTGCGCAGGCCGCGCAGTAATCGCCTCATGCGCTCGTCCCCGGCTCTGCGATGTCAGGCAACGGCTTTCCCAATCAGGCGGGCTGGCCAACGGCGAGTCGCGCCAGGTGGCCGGTCAGCGGTGCGAGATAGTTGCCGAGCGCGTAACCGATCAGCGCCATCAGGATCGAGACGGGCACCAGGCTGGAGCGGTGAAATGCCGCAACGATCGGCGCCGACGCTGCGGCGCCGATGTTTGCCGCCGAAGCGATCGCCGCGCTGTGCACGTCAACATGAAAGATGCGCGCGCCGGCGAGACAAAAAGCGCCGTGAATGAAGATCCAGATCAGCGCGCCAAGCAGAAATGCCGGCGCCTGGGTAAAGCCCTCGACGGACGCACGTGCACCCATGCCGGCAACGAAAATGTAAATCAGCGCGGTACCCATCGCCGTGGCGCCCGGCAAACGCGACACCGGCGTCACCGACAATGACAGGGCGATTGTCGTGATGAGCAGGATTCGCCACGTCGATACAGTCAGCATGCCCTGCAGTGCCGGGTAGGCAACTTTCATCCAGGCGAACGCCTGCTCCGCCAGCGCGCTGGAAATCCAGGTCACGATGATCGCGATGGCGCCGAGGTAGATGTAATCGCGCATCTCCGGCACGCGTTCGTCTTCGAGAGTTTTTTCTGAAGCCCTGTCCATCATGTGCAGTCGATCTTCCGAGACTTTCGCCCAGCGATTGAAGCTGTCTGCAAAGTTCTTGGAGGCGAGCAGTATCGGCAGCCAGATGATGTAAATAACGTTATCGGCAAGTACGGCAAGCCCGAATTGTTCGGGCGGCGTGCCGAGCATTTCGGCCGTCGCCGCCATGTTGCCCGTGCCGCCAATCCAGCTACCGGCCAGTGCCCCGAACCCTTTCCATGCATCGGGTGCAAGCCACTGGTGTACTGCGACGTAAGACACCACGCCGCCGACCATGACGCCAACAGTGCCCATCAGCATGACGAGGACGCCCTTGCCCATGATGCGAATGGCAGCCGGCACGTTCACCTTGATCAGCATCAGCACGATGAACGCCGGCAATGCGAAACTGCTCAGGCCACCGTACACCGGTGAGTCGTGCGGAATAACATCGAGGTTGTTCAGGAAAACAGGCGTCGCGTAGATGAACAGCAGCGGCGGCACGTACTGGAAAAACACCAGCTTCGTGCGTTGCTCGACAGCGAACCAGAACGCGGCCACCGCGCACAAAACGGCGAGTACGCCGATGGGAGAGCTGATCAGGATCTGTGCATCCATATGCCGAACACCGCGTCGCGAGGAATGTCCGGAGTATAACGAAATCGCAGCGGCGTCGGCCGCGACGCTCAACCGAAGCTCAGTTGTGCCTCGAAATCTCGCAGGGATGCTTCGTCGGTCAATGCGGCGGCGCGCAGGGTGAGCCATGCGTCGTCATGATTCTGCGCCGATTCGTGTTGTTCCTGGAATCGATGCAGCCACAGTGGCAGCTGGGCGAGGTGAATGACGTTGTCAGAAGGTGGCGTCGAAAACTGGGTCTTGCCCGTAAACACGACGAGACTGAAGACAGGCATCTCAGGCAAGACACGTCGCACCGCGTTAACGCGGCCGTCGTTTTGAATCAGCGGATTCAGGAACTGGCTTTGCTCAACGCCATCGACCACCAGCCATTGCGGGTCGTTTGCATTGGCAAAAACAATGCCGTTTACGTGCTTGCTGCGGATGCAGATAACGCCCGCCGAGGTGAGTACAGCGTGATCGATCCGCGTCAGACCATCGCAGGCGCCGGGCAACACGAGGTTATGCAGGCTCTCGAGCTGTGCGTTGCGCAATGCCTGCTGCAAGCGCCGTTTGCTCGTGCCCGCGACCATGCGATTAACGAACTGCATGGAGTGATGACGGGTAAGCAAGCCTGCGACGATCGCGGCGGCAATAAGACCCAGTACGATCGCGCTGCGCCCGTCGCCAAGCCCGGTTGTCGTGCCGGCGCCAAGCGCTGCGTCGCTCAGTAAACATAATGTAACTGGCAATAGCGACCGGATTGAATGAGATGCAGGCATGCACGAAAGGCTAATCGGTTGCGCGCCTTTGGTCGTCCGATCAGATCACGTTTTGCAGGGTGTGCGTCAATCACGCTCGGGGTACGCAAGAAAGTAGCCATCGATTTCACGCACCCGCACCGGTACGCCGAATGCGGCTTCGAGATTGTCACGCGTCAAAACCGTTGCGCGCGGCCCGTCAGCAACGATGCGCCCTGCGCGCAGCAAAATGACCCTCCCGATCGCCGGCGGTATTTCGTGTACAGCGTGCGTGACGAGCACGACGTTCTTGCCGGCGCGCACCAGGTCGCGCATGCGCGCGAGATAGTCAAAGCTGGCCGCAAGATCGAGTCCGGCTGTCGGCTCGTCGAGAATCAGCGTGTGGGGTTCGTGCACCAGGGCGCGCGCCAGCAGGCAGCGGCGCTGCTGGCCGGTCGACATGTTGGCGAGCGGCGTTTCGGCAAGATCCAGGACGCCCAGTTCCTGCATCGCGCTTCTTGCCTTTGCCAGCTGCTCTGGCGTGACGCGCCGTGCCAGCAGGCCATGCACGCCGACGCTCGACAGGAATCCCGATACGACAACCTGCAGCCCGCGGGTTTTGGCCCGGTAACGGTTCTGCAGGTCCTGCGACACGAGGCCGATATGGGCGCGCAGGTCCCAGACGTTCCAGTTGTCACGGCCAAGAATGCGCACCGTCGCAGCCGGGTCGGCCACCGGGTAGATTTCGCGATTAATCAGTTTCAACAGCGTGGTTTTGCCCGCGCCGTTCGGCCCCAGGATGGCGACCTGCTGGTGCTGCGGGATAAGCAGGTTGAACTCATGAAAAACGCGCGTTGATCCACGCCAGATCGTTGCGCGCTGGATGTCAATTAATGGCGCATCCTGGTTCTCGGGGATCATGATGTCGGTGTCGGACTCCTGGCTCGTGGTCATGGCAAATAGAGGTTGCACGATGCACGCCACTTCGAAAGACTGTCTGCTCACGCTAACCCGAGCTGCGCAGGCGGTCCAGCGCTTCAGAGCTCCGCGTCGCACGCGGGCGGCAAAAAGCTCGACCGTACACCGGAAGGTCAGCGACTTTCGCACAGCGGGTGGCGCATGCCGGGGTCAGACTGCCGCCGGCGGCTTACCGGGTTTTCACCCGTGCACAGGTTTTCAGCGCCGGAGGGCCTGACGTGAGTAACGGAATCTGGGTTGTGCTTGCGATCATTCTCGCTATCGTCATCTACGTGATCGCGAAAGTGATTTACTACGCGCGCCTGAGTCGCAAGCAGTGGCAGGAGGTCGATCGCAGCAAGCTGCGGGAGTGGCAGGATGACGATGACTGGTAGTGCATTGACCGGCCGCGCGACAGGCTGCCCGGCCGTTTTTCGGTCCGCCCGCTTTTCGATTACACTGTGGCACCTTTTTCTGGAATGGTCGGCGCCGCTGCGTCTGAAACGGAGATACCGATGCTGGAGTCCCTGAATCGTGTACTGCTCGGCTGCAGCAGCGTCTTGCTGTTCTGCATGCTGGCGAGCTGCGGCGGCAATGACGATACGCAAGATGCGGCACGTGCAAACGTCGATGCGATGTCGCGCGTACACGCCAACGACACCGGTACGCCAAGCGCAGCTGCCGATGATGCGCCGCGCCAGGACGTCATTGGCGAACGTCTGCCGTACGCGGAAGTCGGCGACCACCTGGTCTATGGCTACTTTGTTTTTCCCGCCGACATGGTCGAACCGCTGCCTGCCGTCATCATGATTCACGAATGGTGGGGCTTGAACGAAGGCATGCGCGCGATGGCCGATCGCCTCGCCGGTGAAGGCTACATCGTGCTTGCGGTAGACCTCTTCAATGGCCAGGTGGCCGCCACGCCCGAGGCGGCCCGCAACCTGATGCTGAAAGTGCTCGAGAGTCCGGGGGCAGCCGAGGAGAACCTGCGGCAGGCGCGTGATTTTCTGCAGAACATTGCGCGGGCACCGGCAATCGCCTCGCTGGGCTGGTGTTTCGGCGGCGGCTGGTCTCTCAACACGGCCCTGCTGTTTCCCAACGAGATCGCTGCCGCCGTAATCTATTACGGTCAGGTCACCGACGACGAAGAGAAGCTGGAGGCGCTGACTGCGCCGGTTCTCGGTATTTTTGCCGCCGAGGATCGCGGTATTCCGGTTGAAGGTGTGCGTGCGTTTGAAAGCGCGTTGCAGCGTTTGCGCAAGGATTTCGAAATTCGCGTGTATCCCGGCGTGGGTCACGCATTCGCAAACCCCAGCGGCAACAGCTACAACGCGGCGGCTGCCAATGATGCCTGGCAATTGACGCTGTCGTTCCTGGATCAAAAGTTGCGGCAGTCGGCGGCCGCAGCGCAGTAGAGGTCGCTATTCGCTGACCGTTGCCGGTTCCGCCGTGCAGTAAAAGGTGAGCGGCAGCGGGCGCGATGTATAGCTGATCTGCTCGGTGCCGGCGTTACTGCATATTAGTGCGCCATGCGCGGACAGCGCGGCCGGAAACCTGAGTTCCTCGTTAACAGCGGCCGGCTGTTCAACATTGTCCTCTGCAGCCGATTGTTCACAAAACCCGGACACAGGCACCGGAGCAAGCTGTGCGGCAGGCACGGCAAGGCTTGCTGCCAGGAATCCGTGTTCGTCCAGCGACTCTGCATTCAGCACGATGCGGCTGTCGGCGATGCTGAGCGTCATCGAAAGCGGCGCCCAGCCGGCTTCACAACGCGGTTCGAGCAGGAACTGAAACTCGAGCGCTGGCAACGGTAAAAACTGCCGGCCCGGGTTTTGCGGCGCGATAGCGACTTTTGGAGTCGCGACCGTTATCGTCAGCTGCTGCGCTGGCGGTTCCGCGCCAGCCAGCGGCGCTGCGGTCAGCGTCAGTATGGAGAACAATCGATGATTCATCGGTCCAAGGCTACGACACGCCGGCGAAATTACAAGCTGCAATGCGCTGCGCGCGTTCAGCGCCCTGCCTTATAAAGGAACGGTCTTGAAAGCTGCTCTT
>JBATFU010000280.1:0-3649 GCA_049665065.1 Woeseia sp.
ATCGGTTTGACCCCTAAGTTTGCTAAATTTGCTCAAATATCCCGATCCGGTACCACGCGCAGCGCCAGCAAATCGCTCTCTGAACGACTGATGGGCGAATAGTCGGTGCGGGCACAGGCGCCGGCGTAGTTACTACCCGCCGTAAACGTGCAGATCTGAATATTCAGGCCACCGGCCTGCGGTAACGGAAACAGTTCCTGGTACATCAGGTCGCGATTATCGAATGCGCCATCCGAATGCTGCAACAGGGTGCTGTCGCGGTCGATCAGGCTGATATTGGAGCCGCAGCGTCCGACGATGGGTTTGACGACATAGCCAGACGCCTTGAGTTCATCATCCAGTTCGGAGGTTGCGCGCAGCAGGTACGGGTGATTCGGGAACAGCTCCCACAGCACCGGCAGTATCGCCTTGTTACTCGGAATGAGCGTCCATAGCGGCTCGAACACCGTCACGTTCTTGCGCAGCAGCACATCGACAAGTCGCGGTGCCCAGTCCTTGCGCTGGCCAATCTCATAGTGCGCCAGTCTTGCGTTGTCATCCTCGCATTCTTCGCGAATCTGATCGAGCGCGGTTTCCCACGCCCAGGTTTTCCAGACCCAGCGAATCAATTCACCGTCGGCATCGAGCATGTTGCCGCCATCGGCCCACTGCAACCCCTCAAGGTTTTGCAGCACTTTGCACTTCAGGCCGGCCGCTTCTATCGTTTCCTGCATGAACAGCGCGTGATACGTCTCTTCCGGATCATCATCCCGCAATATGTGCACGAGGCCCTGCGCGTCGCTCTCACGCCATGCGTCAACGAGTCTTTCATACAGGTTTGCGCCAGGATCGTCGCCGTCTTCGCAGCCGACATGTTCGGCCCACTTACCCTGAATAATCGCGGTTTCCGTGTGGCAGGATGCGGAGTCGGCGTTGTATTCGTACACCTTGATGCCCTCCGTGGTCATCGCAAAGTCCAGCCGCCCGGTGATCATCTGGTTGCGGCGGTTGTTCCACGACTCGTGAATGCGTGGCCAGATCGACGGCGGAATCTTGAATCGTGCGAGGCGTTTCTCATCCTGTAGCACGTAATTCGTTGCGTGCAAAAAGAGCGCGTGTAATTCGTTCGAAGCACGCTTCAGCCGGTCTTCGGCGGCCTGCGAGATTCTTATATAGCGATCCTGATCCTCGGGCCGGGCGGACAGAAAGTCTCCATGCATCATCTCGGCATACGCAGCTTCAACCGGGTTTGCATCGTTCAACCAGCTGTTGTCGTTGTCCGGCAGGGACTCAAGCTTCCTGAGGTCCATCGCCAGCAGGCTCCGATTAAACTCGGGACGCGAGACCGCGTACTGTGCGTCATCCGTTTGCAGCACCCAGCCGATAATCCCGCCGCCGAGTGACGGCGAGCGAATCCAGTACTCACCTTCCGGGCTGGTGCGCGCTTCAATCTCTCGCGAGTAATTGCAGCCATCGGCCCACGGCCGGTGGCTGTAATTCTGTTCGGCAATTCGCACGCGATCCGGAAACACCTCGGTGACGATCGCGACGTGGCCGGTGCGTTCGAACTCACCGCCTTCGCCCCAGATCAGCAGGCAGCCAGGTTCCGGCAGGCGTTTCGAGCCGTTTTCAAATGACTGCATCGGCAAGCGCCGGCCGGTCGCAATCTCGGTGAACTCGGCAAGGTTGAAAATTTCATAGGCCATCGCGACGTCAGCAAAGGTGTAGCCGAAGTTTACGTACAGCCAGCGACGCGCGAACTCAACGCACTGCCACTTGTAGCCCATGTAGGTGCCATCGAGGTAGCTGCGGTACGAGTGGCGATCCGGGTATTCCTTATCGTCGGCCGTGTCATAGTCACTCGAGTAAGCGGGCACCTCGCCCGGCGACACACCAATTACCGTTCCGAATGGAACACGCGGCCTTTCGTACGTCTCTGTCATGCTGATCCCTGGAGTTTAAGAATATAAAAAAACGAAAAAATCGGGCGCGAAAGCTTTCGCTCAAGGCGATGTAACAAGATAGCGTTTACTCGGCCATTACCGAATCCAGCTTTTCCGGATCACGCCAGTGCCTGCTTCATCGTCGCAGCGGGAAAACCAGCGCCATCGCCAGAACCAACACAACGAACGCAATCCACGAAATCTTCGGCCCCAGCTCAAACACGCGAATAATAAAACACTTCGAAACCAGCATTGCCCAATGCAGTAGCCCCGAGGCGACCATGAGCCAGCGCGTGTCGCCGGAACCGCGCAATATGCAACGGGCGATGAGCTTGGCGCAACGCCCCAGGCGGGTGCGCTATCGATATCGACAAATCGGCAGGAGTGCCGATTTGCACGGCCGAAGACCGCCGAGAAGTGGTCGGGCACAGGGATGTGCCCGATGAAACCTGCCGGCAATGCGGCGTCCGCTTGCGTGTCATCGCCAGCATCGAGGCACCAGCCGTCATTGAACAGATTCTCGAGCACCGCGGCCGTGATGCCGGGTCCGTCGATTCGGCGCATTCGAGCCGGGCGCCGCTAAAGCGCGACACCTCGCTCTGACCGCTTTCCGCATTCGCTATCTTCGCCACCCTGCGCACCACGGTGCCCACACCACAGTGCCGGGACGGGCGGGTGTTGGCTTGCGCCTGGCTTGGGGCCGACAACGCCGGTATTTCCGTCAAAAAGTAAAATTCAGGAGCCCGGACGACGCAGGGAGGGATCAGCTCGCTGGCAAGGTGGCCTGGTTCTGCCGTCGTTCGTCCGGTTTGATCCCGGCCCGACGGATTGTGTCGCTGACATCAGGCCTTTTATACGCAGTATCCGCTGATACGAGAGTCCTGCTGCCTAGCTGCGCAGGCCGAACTCGTTTATATCCAGAGAAAAGTCTTTTCCGTCCGTTGCGACCATGCCGGAGGACTGTTGATACTTGTAGCTTACCTCTTCGAGATTCACGTTCGAGGCGATAATGTTTACGACGTAGCCGCTCTCCGCCAGGTCGATGACCGTTCGACGTTGTTCCGGCTTGCGCGTGTAAGTCTCGAGTTTCGGATCGTACACAAACGCATAGCCCTGCAGGACACAGACCACGCCTTCACATTCCAAAACTTCGCCCAGGAAGTGCCGTCGAGTCGATTTTTCAAAAAGCGCACGATAGGTAACGTGCAGCTTTGCCCCCTTGTCGATTAGCATCAGCTGGCAAGCTCCCTTCAATTATATGCGGTTGCCGCATATCTCGATGCACAGAATAATCCTTCTGTGTTGCAAAGGACAGGCCGCGATGGCCGGCACCGGAGTCTCTGGTTGCTGAAGGAAAGCGCACGGACGTTACTTCGGCTTTGAAGAACGCGAAGTAGTCGTTTCCGGAGCGGCTTGCAATGCAAGACGAGGATCATCCACACTCCCCCGCGCGCTGCGCTACGCTGCAGGGCAGCGGCTCTGACAACGATTGACCAGCAAAGCGGACACAACACAACTAATGATGTCTGCTTTGGCCGCGCCGGTGCGAGCTCGCGCAAATAAATCTTACTTGAATGATGGAGAGCAATAATGAATGACCAAGAGCGTAATCGGCAAACACGCCGCCGGGTACTGCAGATGATCGGGCAGGGCGCCATAATTCTGCCGGTCGCTGGACTGGCAGCCTGTTCTGGCGGCGGTGACAGCGGTGCCGCGTCTTCCGCGCC
>JBATFU010000281.1:0-7016 GCA_049665065.1 Woeseia sp.
CCGTCGTAGCTCACGTCTTCCGGTGCTGCGATAGACAGCCGGCAGTGACCGAAATCGAGTTCGAATACCTGATCGTACATTGCGTCGCGGCCTTCCGCCTCAAGCGTCAGGCGTTTCTCATTGACGACGTTTAGTCCGACAATACCGAGGTCGCAAATGTCCTCACTGACCAATCCTGGTATGTCATCGTCGCGCACCAGCAACAGGTCGACCGGCATGTTCTCGCCGTAGCAAAACAACTGGTCTTTACTCTGGGTGAACTTGAGGCCGCAGCGTTCCAGCAGATCCAGGGAATGTTCAGTCAGGCGGCCGGACTTCTGCAGCGCAATTTTGATGCGCTGCTCTTTGATTTCCATGAGTTGATTCCTAGTGAGCGGCGCTGGATTTGCGCGAGCGATGTCGTTTCAGTCGTTCAAGCGCAAGCTGGTAGCCGCCGTAGCCGTCACTTAGAAAGCGCGCGACACGACCAATAGTGGTGACGCTGACGCCCGTCAGGTCGTGGATGCGACGATAGGGCAGGTCTTGCTGTAAATAGTTAACGACCTGCCAGCGATCGACCAGCGCCTGCAGTTCAGCCGGCGTACAAAGATCTTTCAGGAAATCACCGCATTCGCCGGTGCCGCGCAGCGTGGCGATCGCGTCAAACAGCGCATTTTCCGCTCGGCGACGGGCGGCGTCGGATTCTTGGCGATTCGGTTTCAAGGCCAGCAAACTCCAGAGTTTTTTCGTACTAATGTATTAATGCGTTAGTACGCTAATGCAATGCGGGATGGATTGCAAGCAGGTTTTCGGCAACATCGGCAGGGAATCGCGGTTTCTTTGGAAACTGAAAATAGTTGCGGTTTTGTGTTTACGGCGCTTGACGACGCTTGCCGTACGACCCTAGACTCGCCTTAACTCATCGAGACCGGCTGAGGGATAGGCCCAATGACGCCGGGGCAACCTACAGGACTTACCATCCTGAAAGGTGCCAACTCCTGCGGAGCGCTTGACGCTTCCGAGAGATGAGGGTCAGTGCAACGCACCGGATACGATGACGAGTGCGGAGGGCACGACACCCTTCCCAGCGGTTTCCGCGGGGTCCGATGAGAGAACGCGACCTTTAGTCATTGACGTGGTCGTTTATTGGACGCCAGCCGGAGACCATCATGACCTCGACAGTAAACTCAGCAACCCGCGCGGTGCGCGCCGCGATCGAGAGCGACACGCAGTACGGTGCCGTTGTGCCCCCGCTGTACCTGTCTTCCAATTTCGCGTTCGCCGGGTTCGGTGACAAGCGCCAGTACGATTACACGCGAACCGGCAACCCCACGCGTGATGCGCTGGCAGAAGCCCTGTGCGCGCTGGAAGGCGGCGCGGGTGCTGTCGTGACGTCATCAGGAATGTCCGCACTTACGCTGCTATTGCAGTTGCTGAAGCCCGGCGACCTGCTGGTGGCGCCACACGACTGTTACGGCGGCACTTATCGATTGTTTGAAAACCTGGCGGCACGCGGCCAGTTCGATGTCGTCTTTGTCGATCAGACTGACGCAAATGCATTAGCGGCCGCCTGCGCGAGGAAGCCGCGTCTGATCCTTGTTGAGTCGCCGTCTAACCCGCTGCTACGTATTGTCGATATCAAGGCGACAGCCGCCGCTGCCAGGCGCTGTGGCGCGCTGCTTGCCGTTGACAACACGTTCCTGTCGCCGGCCCTGCAAAACCCGCTTGCGCTGGGCGCGGATATCGTCGTCCACTCGACGACGAAGTATTTGAACGGGCACAGCGATGTTGTTGGTGGCGCCCTGATTGCGGCGACCACCGAGCTTGC
Source organism: Woeseia sp. (assembly GCA_049665065.1). Taxonomy (GTDB): domain Bacteria; phylum Pseudomonadota; class Gammaproteobacteria; order Steroidobacterales; family Woeseiaceae; genus Woeseia. The sequence goes on from JBATFU010000281.1 coordinate 1,808, forward strand.
CGAGGAGCTGGCCTGGTGGTCGAACTGTCTCGGTTTGTCCGGCGCGCCGTTTGACAGCTACCTGACTTTGCGCGGCGTGCGCACGCTGCATTCGCGCATCCGCACACACGAGGAAAACGCCACGCGGATAGCAGCGGCGCTGCACGAGCACCGGTCAGTGACGCGGGTTTATTACCCCGGCTTGCCGGATCACCCCGGGCACGACATAGCGCGCAGCCAGCAAAGCGGCTTTGGCGGCATGGTCAGTTTCGAGATTGACGGCGGCCTCGATGAAGTGCGTGCGTTCCTGGAAAATTTGCAGCACTTCTCACTGGCAGAATCGCTGGGCGGTGTTGAAAGCCTGGTCTGTCATCCGGCAACGATGACGCACGCCTCGGTCAACGATGAGGCGCTGGCCAACGCGGGAATCGGCCGCAATCTGATTCGACTGTCTGTCGGGCTTGAGCACGGCGAGGATTTGCTGCGTGACATACTGGGAGCGCTCGAGGTCGCTGCTCGCAGCAGGCCGCATGCGGTTGCGGCAGGAGCAGGGCGCTAGGGCAGCACGCTGCCAGCGGCTGCGCTGATCCTTGCAACGCGGTCGCTCTGCATTTACTCCAGCGCGTCGACTATTGCTGCCGTCATCTGGTTCGTTGACAGGACCTCGTCGGTTTTCGTCGCTATGTCAGCGGTTCGCGCGCCGTTTGTGATGACGGTAGCAAGCGCGGTTTCTATAGCGGCGGCCTCTTTGTCGAGTCGCAGACTGTAACGCAGCAACAGAGCGGCGCTAGCGATAGCCGCGCAGGGATTGGCCATACCGCGCCCGGCAATATCCGGAGCCGAGCCGTGAATCGGTTCGTACAGGCCGCGATCGGTATTGCCAATGGATGCGGATGGCAACATGCCGAGAGAGCCGGCGAGCATCGAGACTTCGTCCGTCAGGATATCGCCGAACATGTTCTCGGTAACGACGACATCGAAGTCAGCAGGTCGATTGATAAGATGCATTGCGGCGGCATCAACCAGCATGTGCTCGAGCTGCAGGTCGTTAAATTCCGTCCTGACCAATTTGTCCGTCACGTCGCGCCACAGCCGCGAGGTTTCGAGCACGTTTGCCTTGTCGACTGAGCACAATTTGCCTTTCCGGCCGCGGGCGAGCTCGGCGGCAATCCGCACGATGCGTTCGATTTCATGTCGATGGTAAACGCACAGGTCGCTGGCGGACGTGGCATCGCGGGTTTTTTCACCAAAGTAAATGCCGCCTGTCAGCTCGCGTACGACGATCATGTCTACGCCTTTTAGCCTGCCTTCCTTGATCGGCGAGGCGCTGGCGAGCTCAGGGTAAATCTTCACTGGTCGCAGGTTCGCGTACACCTCGAGTTCTGCACGAATCGCGAGCAGGCCCTGTTCCGGTCGCACCGCAGCATTGGGGTCAGACCATTGCGGCCCGCCAACGGCGCCCAGAAGTACTGCGTGGCTTTCGCGACAGCTGGCTACCGAATCCGGTGGCAGCGGATTGCCGATCGCCTCGATCGCTGCGCCGCCGATCAATTGTTCGGAAAACGTGAAGGTATGGCCATAGCGTTCGGCGATGGCGAGCAGGACGCGCCGCGCAGAGAGCGCAACTTCCGGACCAATGCCGTCGCCGGCCAGAACTGTAATCAGGGCGTCCAGGGTCGGGCCTCCTCGAAATTCTTGATATCGCGCTCATGCTGCAACAAAAAGCCGAGCTGATCGGTGCCTTCCAGCAAACAAAAGCGTGCGAACGCGTCTATCGGGTAGTCGATGTCGCGCCCGTCCGGTAGCCGTAGCGTCGAATTGGCGATGTCGATCGTCACCTCAGCGCCTGGCGCCGCCAGCAGTGTTTGCAGAACCGCCGGGTCAACGACGATAGGCAACAAGCCGTTCTTAAGCGCATTACTGCGAAAAATATCAGCGATCTCACTGCTAATCACCGCCTTGATTCCGTAGTCGAGCAAAGCCCACGGTGCGTGTTCGCGCGATGAGCCACAGCCAAAGTTGCGGCCGGCAACCAGCACCGCACATTCGGCGGCCTGCGCGGTATTCAGTACGAAGCCTGGATTCGGGTTGCCGTCCTTGTGGTAACGCCAGTCGGCGAACAGATGCTGACCAAGGCCATCGCGTGAAGTTGTTGTTAAAAATCGCGCGGGAATGATCTGGTCCGTATCGACATCTTCGACGGCAAGGACGGCAGTTCTGGATTGGATGATTGTGGCGGGTTTCAAATTCTTCGAGGTCCTTTACGGCAGGTACTGGCGTGGATCGGCAACCCGGCCTGCAATGGCTGACGCGGCTGCCGTGAGCGGGCTGGCAAGGACTGTGCGAGCGCCCTGACCCTGGCGACCTTCGAAATTGCGATTGCTGGTGCTGACGCTCAGGTGCCCGGCAGCGACAGTGTCACCATTCATGCCGAGACACATAGAACAGCCGGACTCGCGCCACTCGGCGCCGGCAGCCAGGAATACATCGTGCAGGCCGAGTGACTCGGCCTCTTTCTTGATTTGTTGTGAACCCGGCACGATCAGCATACGAACGCCGTCTGCTATGTGACGGCCACGCATCAGTTCGGCGGCCTGTTGCAGGTCGCTCAGGCGTGAATTGGTGCAGCTGCCGACAAACACAACATCAACTTTCGATTCCGTCAGGGGTTTGCCGGCCTCGAGTTGCATGTATTTCAGGGCCTTCTGAAAACCTGCATCGCTGCGCAATGGAATCGGCTCATTCACCGATACCACCATGCCGGGGTTGGTACCGAACGTCACCATGGGTTCGAGCTGACTGGCGTCAACGCTGACGGTTTTGTCGAACTTCGCGTCGGCATCGCTTGGCAGCCGCTGCCAGCGTGCCAAGGCTTTGTCCCAGTCCTTGCCGTGCGGCGCCTGCGGTCGACCGTGCAGGTATTCGAAGGTCTTGTCATCCGGTGCGATCATGCCGGCGCGGGCACCGGCTTCGATCGACATGTTGCAAATGGTCATGCGCGCATCCATGCCGAGCGCCGAAATGGCCGTGCCGCTGTACTCGATAACGTGGCCGGTGCCGCCACCAACGCCAATCTGCCCGATAACAGCGAGGATGATGTCCTTCGCAGTAACGCCACGACCGAGTGTTCCCGTGATGTCGATAAGCAGGGTCCTGGCCTGACGCTGCAGCAGGCATTGTGTGGCGAGCACGTGCCCCACTTCGGTCGTGCCGATACCGAAGGCGAGGGCGCCGAAAGCGCCGTGGGTGCTGGTGTGACTGTCACCACAAACGATGGTTTTGCCGGGCTGCGTTGCGCCAAGCTCCGGCCCGATAACGTGCACGATGCCGCGGTGCGGGCTGTCGAAATCGTGCAGTTCGAGACCAAACTCGCGGCAGTTCTCCTGCATCGTCGCGACTTGCCTGGCCGCACCTTCACCAACAATTGCAATGTCACGCAAGGAGTGAACGGGCGTGGTGGGGGTGGAGTGGTCCATCGTGCCCAGTGTCAGGTCTGGACGCCGCACCCCGAGCCCGCGCGCGCGCAGCAGGCTGAACGCCTGTGGCGTGGTGACTTCGTGAATCAGGTGCAGATCGATATACAGGATGGCCGGCGTGTCTGCCGTTTCCGGCCGTACCAGGTGTTCTGACCAGACTTTCTCGAAGAGCGTTCGTGCGGCGTTGCTGGCCATGAAGTGCTTGTCCTGCAATCAGGAAAATTCAGAAGCGGGCTTCAGGCACCCGCAGTTTGCGAAAGCCGCGCCTGCTCAGGAGGCGCTGGCCACGGCGAGCCGTGCTTCGTCGACACCCTCGAGCCAGCCATGCTGGTCTTCTGTTGAACCATCAAACAAACCAAAGAAGGCATTCTGCAGCGTGGTCGTTATCGGGCCGCGTTTGCCCGCGCCCACCTCAATATGGTCGACAGACCGTATCGGCGTGATCTCAGCCGCGGTTCCTGTGAAGAACAGTTCGTCCGCAAGGTACAGGCTTTCGCGCGGGATCGACTGCTCCGAAACGACATAGCCGTGTTGTGCAGCGAGTTTCAAGATCGTGTCACGGGTGATGCCCGTCAATATGGAAGCCGTTGAGGGTGGCGTGAAAATTCGCCCGTCGCGAATCATGAACAGGTTCTCGCCAGCGCCTTCGCTGACCGTGCCATCGGTAGCCAGCGCGATGCCCTCGGCGAAGCCGAGGCGTTTGGCTTCGGTGCTGATCAATTGACTGGACAGGTAGTTGCCGCCTGCCTTCGCCTGTGCCGGAATGGTATTCGGCGCAACACGCTGCCAGCTGGACACGCAGACATCAACGCCTTTCTCCAGCCCTTCGGCGCCGAGGTATGCCCCCCATTCCCAGGCGCCAATTACCACATCAACCGGGTGATCTGCTTTTGGCGCAAGGCCGATTTCGCCGTAGCCGCGCATCGCGAGTGGCCGAATGTAGGCGCCGTTCATCAAGTCGTTTGCAACAACGACTTGCTTGCACACGCTGATAAGCTCGTCCAGCTTGAAGGGAATCGGCATGCGATAGATTTTCGCGGAGTCGTACAAGCGGCGCATGTGATCAGTAAGGCGAAACACCTTCGGGCCAGCGGGCGTCTTGTACACACGAATGCCTTCAAAAACCGACGAACCGTAATGCAACGCATGGGACATGACGTGCACGGTGGCTTCTTCCCAGGGCATCATCTGGCCGTTCATCCAGATCAGTTTGGCGCCTTTAAAACTCATTACTCGCCTCCTGGCGACGTTGGGGTGCTGCGAAACGGCGTAGCTTAGCAACTGGATGCCGCCTGCGCATCCAGTGTTGCGCTGTTTATCGCTCAGATTGAGGCGCGATTGATGTCCGCGGTCTGCGGCGGGGTATCAAGCCCAAGCTCGCGGCGCCGCAGAATGCGATTAACGACTTCGAGACAGGCCCGCGTGCCCGCTTCGACGATGTCGACGCTGGTACCGTGACCGCGCCAGGACTGTTCGTTGTAATCGACAATTACGGTTACCTCGCCCTGGGCATCGTCGCCAGCGGTGGCACTATGCAGTTCGAAATTGCGCAGTTTCAGCGAAATGCCGGTGGCCTGCTCCAGTGCCTTAAATGCGGCTTCCACAGGCCCTGAGGCGCTGGCCTGTTCATGCAGCACTTCGTTATTGTCATTTATAAGGTCAACGGCTGCGACGGCAGCTTGATCTGTGCCGGACGTGACCTGCATGTTCTTCAGGCGCCACGGACCACTGGATGCATTGTCGACGTTTAAAAC
>JBATFU010000282.1:0-4374 GCA_049665065.1 Woeseia sp.
GCTGCGAGTGGCATCGCGGCATGGCTGGACGCGCAGTCCGATACTAAAAAGCCGCTGAACGATGTCCGGAAGTCTGCCTAGCGATTGCCTGCTAGCGGTTCGTGTCAGTTGCGGCAAAAAACTCTGCCAGCAGTTCATTAAAGCGTTCGGTTTGGTCTACGTACACGCTGTGCGCAGCATCCGGCAAAACCTCGAACCGCGATCCCGCTACCTGTTCGTGGAAAAACTCGACGGTCTCCGGACGAGCCTCATCGTATTGGCCCGTCACGAACAGCACCGGCAGTTTGATCTCTGCCAGGCGCCCGGTCCGGTCGTAGTCACGCAACGTGCCGGTCGAGACAAACTCTGAAGGACCCCACATGTAGCGATACAGACCTGAATCACCGCCCGGTTTTCGCTCGCAGGGTTCGCGATTTGTCTGTTCAGCCGGCGTCCGCCGCCCGTACCTGCTCATGAAAAGTCTGTTGGCAGCCTTGAACTCCTCAGTGTCGAAGTTGCCGCTTTGCACGGCCGCTGCAACTGCCTGCTGCGTTTCAGCGGGCAGCTCCTTCAGCAGTTGATCCGTGTCTGCAATCCAGCGCTTCGTGCCGAAATAGGGACTGGCAAAGACCACGGATTTGACGCCCTTGGGCTCTGCCGTCAGCAGGTACTCCAGCGCTACCGCGTTGCCCCACGAATGACCGACGATGTGCAATTCGTCGAGTCCGAGTTCGGCACGAAGCGCTTTGACCTCTTCGACAAAACGCGGCAGGCGACCCAGTTGTTCGAGGTCCTGAATCCTGTCCGAGTAACCTGACCCCAGCTGATCGTAAAGAATGACGGGGCGCTCACGCGCAATGCCGCCGACGTTGGCAACTGCGCCACAGCTCGAGCCACCCGGCCCGCCGTGAATCCACAGCACCGGCGTAGCGTCACCGCTGCCAATGACCCGGAATGCAATTCGGCCGCCCGGCACATCCACAAACCCATCGTCCGGCAACGGCTGCTTCGAGCACGCGACGCTTATCACAGCAACCGCGGTGCAAAAGAGTAGCCGGGCAGTTACGAATCGCATAACGATGTACCTGATGGTCGCGCGCAGAATCAACGCGCCAGCTCATAGTAGCGAATTAAAAGGGGGTCGAACTGATCTTCCCCCAGTTCAACGGACCATTGGCTAGGGGTTAACGGCCCCAGCCTCAAATGCCAGCGGTGCCACTTGCCCGATGTGGGAGTGTCGCCGCTGACGGTTATAAAATACTTCAATGTAGTCAAAGATGCTGACCTTCGCCGCATGTCGACTACGATATTCCTCGTGCCGGACAAGTTCGGTTTTCAAAGTGTGAAAGAAGCTCTCGGCCACCGCGTTGTCCCAACAGTTGCCTTTGCGACTCATGGAGCAGTCAATGCCATTGTCCGTCAGCATCGCTCTGTACTCGGCTGCGGTGTACTGACTGCCCTGATCAGAGTGCAGTAGTAATGGGCTGCGAACTTTCCTTCGCATTAAGGCCATCTTCAATGCATCCGTTACTAGGAGACTTTTCAAACGCGGCTGCATCGACCAGCCGATAACGGCGCGTGAGTACAGGTCGATAATCACCGACAGGAACAACCAGCCTTCGCGGGTAGGGATCCCCGTGATATCCGACACCCAACGCTCATTGGGTTGCTCGGCCGAGAACGCCCGCTCCAGCAAGTGCGGTGCGGCTATCGTTTTGCGGGAGTCGGTGGTGATCCTGAACCGGCGTACTGTCTTCGGCACAATGCCCGCGCGCTGCATCAGCCGCGCCACGGTGTTGGCGCCAACGCGTTCACCGGCGGCCACCAGGTCCGCTCGAATGCGTGGCGAGCCATAGGTCTCGCGACTCTGCGTGTGAAAGTGGCGAATCCGCTGCAGCAGGCTTCGGTGACGTCGTGCACGCAGACTCTCCGGCCGGTGGCACCAGTCGTAAAAGCCGCTGCGCGACACGCCCAATGCCCGGCACATCATGCGGACCGGGTGCTGGTGGCGACAACGATGAATAGCCGCGTACTTCATGGCTGGTTCTTGGCAAAGAACACGGCTGTTTTTTTTAGAAACTCATTCTCTTCGCGGCTGTTCGCCAGCTCTTTCTTCAGGTGACGGATCTCGGCGTCCTTATCCGTGGACCTTCCCTGGCCAGGAAAAGCGTGGTCTTGCTTCACTTCCAGCTGGTCTCGCCACTTGACGATCTGGTTAGGCCGCAGCCCCAGCTCACGACAAACCTGAGCGGCAGACTTGCCTGGCTGTGCTGCCAGGCGAATCGCCTCCAACTTGAACTCTTTCGAATAGGCCTTGTACTGTCGTTTGCTCACGGAACACTCCTTCGGGACTATCGTAGTCCCTTTCTGGGTGTCCGTTAAACCGGGGGAAGATCAAACCGAGGTTTCTCCTCGTCCTCTCGCTGAGCGCGAACAAGAAACCTCGGTTCGACCCCGGTTTGCGCCGGTTTGCGGTTTGGCACCGCACTAAGTCGAAAAAATAAGGGGAAAGAATGCGCATTACATTGGTAGTTGCCGCGCTGCTGCTGGCGGCGTGTAGTGATCCACCGCAGGAAGACTCGCACCCGGTGGCTGACCTGGTGCTGATCAACGGCAACATTCGCACAGTGGATGACAGCAAACCGCTGGCGCAGGCAATTGCCGTTCGCGGCGATCGCATCGCCGCCGTTGGCAGTAACGACGACATCGCCGCATGGCGCGGCGAGGCTACCGAGGTCATCGATCTTGCGGGCCAGACCGCAATCCCCGGCCTGATCGAAGGTCACGGCCACTACACCTCCTTTGGCGAATCCCTGATGACGCTCGATTTCCGCAATGCGGAAAGTTTCGACGCGATCATCGACATGGTAGCCGGCGCAGCTGCCGAAACCCCGAAAGGCGAATGGATCGTCGGCCGCGGCTGGCATCAGGACAAATGGCAGGTCGCGCCAAACCCGTCGGTTGAAGGCCTGCCCGTGCACGACAAGCTGAGCGCGGCGACGCCAGACCACCCGGTCATGCTGATTCATACCAGCGGCCACGGCGTGTTCGTCAACCGCAAAGCGATGACGCTTGTCGAGCTCGATGGCCGCACCGCAGCGCCCGACGGTGGCGAAATCGTCCGCGATGCAAACGGCGCGGCGACCGGCATGATGCGCGAGTCCGCACAGGATGTGTTCCGCGCAGCGTTCGCCCGCCACCAGGCGCTGCGCACGCCGGAGGTCATCGAAGCCGAGATGCGCCGCAAGATCACGCTGGCGGGCGAAGAAACCCTGCGCCACGGCATTACCTCGTTCCAGGATCTCGGCACGCGCTTCGCTGAAGTCAATTTGATTCGCACGATGGCGGAGGAGGGCAATCTGCCGGTGCGCCTGTGGATGGCGTTCGAGGAACAGGCCGCTGACATGGAAAGCCGTCTCGTCGATTACCGGATGGTCGGCCACGCAAACAATTTCCTGACCGTGCGCGCGATCGGCGAAAAAGTACTGGATGGCGCACTCGGCACGCACGGCGGCTGGCTGCTTGAACCGTACAGCGACATGCCGCGCAGTCATGGCCTCAACGTCGTGCCGATTGAAGAGATCGAAGCCTCTGCGCGGCTCGCAATGCAGCACGACTACCAGCTTGCCATCCAGGGCATTGGTGACCGCGCGTATCGCGAACTCCTGAACATCTACGAAGCCGAGATGAAACGAAACCCGGACAAAAAAGATCTGCGCTGGCGCATCGAGCACGCGCAGGTGATTCATCCGGATGACGTTGCGCGCACCGTTGAACTCGATGTCATCCCGGCAGTGCAGGGCATCTTCGCCTGCTCGGACGGGCCATGGGTCGAAGACCGTCTCGGCAAGGAAAGAACACGCGAACGCGGCTACATTTTCAACACGCTGTACGAAGCCGGCCTGACGCCGACAAACGGCACCGATCCACCGGTAGACGAGATTGACCCTATAGCCAGTTACTACTGCTCGGTGACACGCCGCTTGCCGGACGGCACGCTGTTCCAGCCGCAGGAAACCTACACGCGTGAGGTTGCCCTGTACTCGTACACGATGGGCAATGCGATTGCGGCATTCGAAGAAGACATCAAGGGTTCACTGACGCCAGGCAAACTCGCCGACATCACCGTGCTGTCGCAGGACATCGTGACCGTGCCGGACGACGAGATCATGGACACGGAGATCGTAATGACGATCCTGGGTGGCAAGGTGGTGTACCGCGACGGCGAAATCCTGCGGTAGGCTGAATAAACAGGGGTCGCGCATAAACAGAAAACAGGGGTCGAACCGAGGTTTTTTTCAAGGTAGGGCTGCAAAGTGCTGTGAGGGTCTGAAAAAAGACCCCGGTTCGACCCTGATAAATGCACTGCGAAGGTCTGAATGAAAACTCGGTTCG
>JBATFU010000283.1:0-2584 GCA_049665065.1 Woeseia sp.
TGTTTGTCTCAGGCGCCGCGGGCTCGGTGGGTTCGATGGTCGGCCAGATAGGCAAAGCGGAAGACCTGCGCGTTGTTGGCACTGCCGGCAGCGACGAAAAATGCCGCTGGCTGGAAGACGAACTCGGTTTTGATAAAGCGATCAATTACAAGTCTGACAAGCTGCAACAGCAAATCGCAGAGGCGACTCCAGACGGCGTCGATATCTATTTCGAAAACACCGGCGGCCCGGTGCAGCACGCGGTTTTCCCGCGCATGAACGCGCACGGCCGTATTGTTGTCTGCGGCATGATCGCGGATTACAACACGGCAACGCCGGCGCCCGGCCCGAACTGGATGGCCATCATCAAGCGCCGCCTCACCATCCAGGGTTTCACGATGCCCGATCACTGGGACGAAGTCCCCGCGATGACAGCGAAACTGATCGAGTATTTCTCAGCCGGCAAGCTGAAGTATCGCGCGCACAAGTTGCAAGGTCTGGAGAGTGCGAAGGAAGGTATCAACTTGTTATTCAGTGGCGGGAATACGGGCAAGCTGATGGTGGAGTTGTAATTTGGAAAACGCTGGACTCACTTCAGCAGCTCGTGCCCTTTGGGAAGCTGGTGGGTAACCCACATCGCCAGACGATGCCGGATGTTCGGCGCCGTCCGCTGATCGTCGGGCAAAGGCGCAATGGCTTGGTCATGTACCAATAGCCGGTAGGCGTACTCGATCTTCAGGTCGTGTGAATCGGTGGGCTCGAACTCGCCGACGCCGCGCTTAACGGCGTCGTCCATGATCATCTCCAGCGCGAGTTTCCGCAGTTCCTTTTCATGCTTGAGTTTCCTGGCCATGTTTTCGATCCTGCGGCAGTTACAGAGTTCCAGCTTATCACCGGCCGCTGCCCTGGCGATGCGAGGCAAGCTCGCTAACGCCGAAGCAAGCCGAATGAGCCTTGGTAAAATCCCGAGCTTCCCGGTGGCAGCGAGTTGTCATAAACCGTTGCCGCAACACTGACGAAGCTGGCACCGCAGCTTCAGGAGTGTCACGCGAGACCCGGAACCGTGCTGCAGCGTCGGGGAATCGCTTAACTCGCTGTCGCGAGCTCCGCGGCGCTGCGAAAGCCGAATACCTTGCGCAAGACAATCGCGGCCGGGCAAAAGCCGGTGAACGATTGCTGGAACAGGTTGGCGCCGACGAACACGGTTAGCCAGACCCACAGCGGGTTAACGAACACGGTCAGCACGACCGACAGCAGCACCATGAAACCGGCGAAAGCGGTGACGGCACGTTCAAGGGACATTTTTCTTTGCATGATGATCTCCTCAGTAGTTGTAGCGCACGCGCAGGTAGACGTTGCTTGCGTCGCGCAGCTGGTTAAAAAAGGTTTGCGGTTCGTCGCCACCGAACAGGCTGGCGCCGGCGGTCAGCGACCATTGATCGCTGTAACGGAAGTCGTACGCCGGGCGCAGGTAATAGTCCTGGTCGCTCGGCGAGTAAAACGTAAACAGCGACAGTGAATGCCTGTCGCGGGCGCTGCGCCACGTGAGCCGGTTTGTCAGCAGGTGCCGGTTCTTTTCGGGCTCCAGCGACGGGAATGGCGAGTTCGCCAGCAGGCGATCATGCTCGAGCGTGTGTTCAAGGTAGTACTGCAGGCCGACGCTCAGGCGCGGCCGGGCTTCCCACTCGTAGCCGATCAGCAGGCGAAGCTGGTCGTTCGGGATGAGCGGGTTGGTGCCGTCTCGATCATCGCGTGAGAAGTAGTATGACGTCTCCGCGTTGACCAGGCCCTTGCCGAGCGGCTGTCGCAGACTCGCACCCACTGCGCTTAGCGGCGCGAACGTTGGCTCAAAGTTCGGCGTCAGCGCGTTCGGCTGCTTGAAGTGCCCGCGGTACGCATACAGCGCAACTTCGCGACTGCCAAAGGTACGAAACAGGCGCAGTGCAAATTCACCGGTCGAAAACGATTTGTCCGGCTCGATCGCATCGAGCGGCGGTTGCGGTGCGACGTTGCCGTTCGCCAGTGGCGAGAAGAACGAAAAGCGTTCGCCGTCCAGGTACACGTCGCTGTCGAATACCGGGCTCCAGGCAAAATCGACGTTGACGCTGTCGCTGTAGTGCGTGACACGAACGGCGTTGCCCGGTGCCTTCAGGTATTCGTCATCGCGCCCGGCAAAGAACGATTCGAAATCTTTCGGGAACAGGTCGTTAAGGAACACGAGATCGCCGGTGCCCCAGGTCAGCACCTGCCGGCCGGCCTTGACGTCGACGCTGTCGGCGATACTGAAGTTCGCAGTGAGTTCCCGCAGTTCGAGGTCGAGCTCGGAAAGCACCGCGTCATAGGCGGCATCGCCTTTCAGGCTGATAGTTGTCTTGCCGGGTTGCCACTCACGTTCGACGCGTGCGCGAAGTTCCCCGAGCGTGTTGCGGCGATTTACCAGCGGATCGCTGTCGAGTCGTGTGCCGAATGCGCCTTCAAAGAAACCGGAATACGCGCTGGCGGATTCCTCTTCCCACGCGTCATCGTCGAACGCATCCCATGCGTCATCGTCAGGTTCGACTTGCGCCAGGGCGAGCAGCGGCAACAGGCATGCCGCGAAAAATGC
>JBATFU010000284.1:0-15793 GCA_049665065.1 Woeseia sp.
ATCCAGCGTTTCCCGCGCGCTGCTGATCGCGGCAGTGATGGTGCCGGACAGAACATCCAGCTCATCGTCAGGCCCGTCAGGCAATACGCGGCAATGCATGTCGGCGACCGGCGCGGCAGGAGGCATCAGTGCAATGTCATCGGCACCGCCAGTGGCAAAGTGCCAGTCGCTGCGAAACACCTCGGCAAGGTCAGCGATAACCGGGCCACGCAGTGCGAAATGCACATCCGATACATCGCGTGGTCGCTCGTCGGTTGCGACGGCATTGCCGCCGATGTTCATGCCGCCCGCATACGCCACCTTGTCGTCAACGATAAGCAATTTGCGGTGATTGCGCAGGTTGACGTTGATGCTGGGTGGAAACAGTTGCGGCGGCAAAAACTTCGCAACACGAATACCGCGCTTGCTGAGCGTATGGCGCACGCGGCGAAAGGCATAGAGTTCGCCAAAACCGTCGATCAGCACGCGCACATCGACGCCCCTTTCCGTTGCGGCCTGCAGTGCCGCCGCGAACTGCTCGCCGACCTCATCGAGGAGCAGGATGTAGGTCGCGAGAAAAACTCGATGCTTGGCGATTGCAATGGACTCGAGCATGGCCGGGTAAGCCTGTTCGCCGTTGTAAAGCGGCTTTACGGCGTTACCCGAGGTAAGGGTTCGTCCGCTAATCCGCCAGCCGATATCGCGGATGCCAAGCGCGCCTTTCTGCGGCGACTTGGCCGACCGCGTACCCACTTCAAAATCAACGTGCAGGAAACGTTCCCTGAAACCCTGACCGCGTTTGCGAACGCGATTGATACCGAACAGGTAATAGGCGATAGGCCCGCCGTAGGGAACGAAGATGCAGGCCATGATCCAGCCCATGGCGGCACGCGGGTCACGCTTGTATAAAAGCGCATGGTAAACACCGAGCGTGGCAGGCCCGATATGAAACAGGATTAGCAGGAGCGTCTGCGAGGTCATCATGACTCACTATATAGCGACCGCAGTCATGATTCGATCATCAATTGGCCGGATAGCAGCTCATCGACTGCGGTTTGAGGTCTGTGCCAGAATAGGGCCGCATGAACGCGCTTTTTCTCACTGACAGGTTCCTATGCATGCCGTAATTTTTGATATTGATGACACGCTGCTGCATTCGATGGCCGACGATGATCGCCTTTATCGGGCGGCCATTCGCGACGTGATCGGCAACGTGACGTTTCGCGCGACCCTGGCCGACTACGACCACGTTTCGGACACCGGCATCCTGCGCCAGGTCCTGAGTGACAACGAGATCGCAGACGACGTCTTCGAAGAAATTCGCGAGCGCTTCCTGTCAGCGATTGAAGCGTTCGTGGCCGCCAACGGGCCGTTTCGCGAAATCGCCGGTGCCCGCGACCTCGTCAACCGTCTGCGCGCGTCGCAACAGCATGCGGTAGCGCTTGCGACGGGATGCTGGCGTCGCTCCGCCGAGTTGAAATTGCGCACGGCGGGGTTTGCGTACAAAGGCCTGCCGCTCGCGACCGCGGATGATGCGATGGAGCGGGTCGCGATCATGCAGCATGCCCTCGCCGCACTGCCAGGCGAGTTCGACAGCATCACCTACTACGGCGACGGGGTCTGGGACCAGCGCGCCTGCCGCGAACTCGGCTGGCAGTTCAAGCCGGTGGGCCCGGCGCTCAATGGCATCGAGGCTTTCCACAACGAGTTCGTGGACTGAAACAAACCGCATCAGCCGGATACCGACATGCTCGGGCCACGCTGGGCGCCGTGAGCGCCTGCTCTTGAGAGTGGTCGAAATCCGGAGGGAGCGGCGACTCACCATTAACCGGAAGATCGGGCGACCACTCCGCAAATATCCAGCCAATTCAGCAAATTGAGACACGGCGCACTGGCGCTGCTGGTCCGGTATCGGCAATAATGCAGGCATTACGTCCAATTGGGCGTCCAGACTGCCCACCGACCTTAGCGAGTTGAGCAATGCCTGATACTGATCAACAGAAGAAATGGTTAGAGGCCATGCGGGTGCGCGCGGAGAAAATGAGCGGGCTGTATACGCGAATTGAAGAGTTGTCGAAGCAGCGTAACCGCAAGGAAATTATCCGGCTCGCTTCCGAAGCCATGGAAGTCAGCCCGGTCGAGAGTGGCGACAGCGTGCGCATCGGCTCCCTCGAGATCATCTTCAACGAGAACAATGAAGTGGTCGATATTCGCAATGACGATGGCACCGCTTCCTTCTCGGTGAAGCCGCTGTCGGGCGAAAGCGCCAGCTAGCGAGAACGAGACGTATGCCCTGCTCGCGGCGCCTGTCACCTGCGCCGCACGTCTTTAGCTGAATACCCAGCTTTGCTACATTGACCTGGCGGTTCCGATCACCGGTTTCGCATCCGTTGCGAATTACCAGGGGCCCGCTCAACACGTGACTTTCGACCAGACACACTGGATTCCCGTGCAGCGACGCCAGCCGCTGTCCACTTACTATTACCTCGATCATTTTCTTGAGCTGCTCGCGTTCGTGGAACAAAACTATGCGCACGTGCTGCTCGAGCAGCATGTGGAGCTGATCGAATCCTACCGGCACCTGCCACGCGACGCGCAGTGCCTGTATGTGCGACTCGTCAATCGCAAGGGCCGCCTGTTCGCCGTTGACAAGCTGCGCTACCCGGAACTGCAGGATGTGCCAGGGCTGCTGTCGATCCTGCGTGAAGATGGCTGGATCGGGCAACCCGCGGCGCAGCACTTCCAGGACATGCTGCGCTTCCTGACGAAAGCCGAGCTCTTCGATGCCCTGCAGCCCAGTCACGCGGGTCTTGCACGCGGCCTGAAAAAAGCGGAGCTGGTTGAGGTCGCACGACGCCACGCTGATCCGCAGGTATTTATTGACTCGTTGCCGACCGCTCGCCTGTGCGTGCAGCGTCGCCACGAAGACGTGCGCTACCTGCTGTTCCTGTATTTCGGGCGTATTCAGGACGGCCTTGCGCAGTTCACCATGCGCGATCTCGGGCTCGTGCGCACCAACGGCCTGACCGACAGTTACGAGCCGCGCTTCCAGGAGCGTGACGAGGCGCTCGAGCATTTCTTCTTTGCACAGCGGCGTGCGCGTCTTAAACGGGACAATGCGGACGATCTCGACGCGATGCTGCTCGAGTCCGCGAACTGGCCAGAGGCCAACTTTGCGGGCAGCGCGATGCTGCGGGACAAGCTGGCATTTGAACTTGGCCGCGCGCTTGAACGTGCGGGGCTTTCTGAAGATGCGCTGGCCGTTTATGCGCGCGGTGAATCAGTCGACTGCGGTGAGCGTGAAGTACGGCTGTTGCTGAACATCGGCGAACGCGAGGCCGCTCGTGTACTGCTGGAACAGCGCATCGACGCGCCGCGCAGCGACGCAGAACTGCTGCATTCACGCGACCTGTACCAGCGGAAGTTTGAGAAGAAGCGCACATCGAAACTCACCGACACACTGCGTGCCGGTGAAACGATAGACATCGATGAGTCTCGCTCCGGCTCACCCGAGCGTGCTGCCGTGGAGTATTTCGAAGGCCAGGGCTTGCGGGCTTTTCGCGTCGAGAACCTGTTGTGGCGGACTTTTTTCGGCTTACTCTTCTGGGATGAGCTGTTCGCTGATGATGCGGCAGCACTGAATTCTCCCTTCGAACGTCTGCCCGCGTCGTTGCAGGACGGCAGTTTTGGCGCTCGCTACGCGGCAAGGATTGCAGAGCGTCTTGCGCTGCTTGACGATATGCCTCGCCTAAAGCGCGAGTTGCTGAAGATCAGCACTCGCTACTACGGCACGCCCAACGGCGTGTTTCGCTGGCGGCGCTCACAACTCGACGCGCTGTTTGCATTGCTTGACGCCGCAGATGTGACATCGCTGCGACGGGTGCTCAGCAGCCTGTGCGACCGTTATCTCGAGCTTCGGCACGGCTACCCGGATCTTCTGGTGATCGATAGTGAAGGCGTGCGCTTTGTCGAAATCAAAGCGGAAGGCGACCAGCTGCGCCGCAATCAACTACTGCGTCTGCACGAACTGCGCGAGGCAGGTTTTCGAGCCGATGTGGTGCGGGTGCGCTGGGTGCTTGATCCGCAACAGACTTACGTGGTGGTCGATGTCGAAACGACCGGCGGACGCGGCGACCAGCACCGGGTTACCGAAATCGGCGCGGTGCGTGTGCGTAACGGTAAAGTGCTCGATCGTTTTCAAACGCTGCTCAATCCGCAGCGCTCAATCCCGACCGGAATCACGCGCCTCACCGGCATCTCGGACGCGATGGTGCACAGCGCGCCGCTGTTCGTCGATATAGCTGATGAGTTCGACGCATTTCTGAAAGATGCGATCTTCGTGGCGCACAATGTTGAGTTTGACTACCGCTTCATCGCGGCTGAGTTTCAAAGGCTCGGCAGACCGTTCCGGATGCCGAAGTTATGCACCTGCTCGTCGATGCGCAAGCTCTATCCCGGTCACCAGTCGTACAGCCTGGCAGCGCTGTGCCGTGCTTTTGATATCCCGCTAACGAGCCATCATCGCGCCCTGTGTGACGCGGAAGCTGCGGCTGAACTGTTGTTACTGGTCAATGAGAAACGGCTGGAGCGGCTGGCGGCCAGCTAGTCTGCACCTCGTTGCCCGGCGCCGGTTCGTGCCGGGCGTCTCACCCATCGAAAATGCCGCGACGCTCGTGGAGAACGGCTCGTCGAGAATGCGGCACAAGTTGGCGAGACTGGAACTGACCAAATTCCTGTAAAGCCGCAATGGCGCACGTTTCGGAGGGTCGCAGTCACCAGGCTTGCATCCAGCGCTTCGCTCTCGCCCCTGTGGCGATACGCTAACGATGTTCTGGCGAAATTGCGGACTCAAACCGGCAAGCAGCATCGCACGCCAGGGTGTTGCAAAAACGACACATCGTCACCTACAAGCTAAGCCATTGTAATTAATAATATAAATTGCTAAACACGGAACTTCTTCGAATCCGGCCGGTGCGATTACAACAACGCGTTGAATTTGCATGTAAAGACCGCGATTATGTTCATCGAAGCGAGCCGGCTGTTAGGAATCTCCAACCTGGCCTTTTGCTCATGGTCGAATTCCCCGGGTGGCGAGCTTCGGGAAAAAATAAGAAAGCAAGATAAAACTGGCCCGATCGTTAAGGGCACACTCGCTCAATATAAGGGGAACCATCATGTTGAATGAAAACCGAGTCACGCGCGGGATCTCGCGCTGGCCGTTGTTTCTGGCATGCGCATTCTTTGCTTTACCCGCGCAAGCTCAGACCGACGACGAGGACGCAGATGACGTTGAAGAGATTACGGTTACCGGATCTCGCATCCATCGCGACGAATACTCCAGTCCGTCACCGATCCAGGTACTGGATGTCGAATCCGGGCGCCAGTTGGGTATTTCCAGTATTTCGGAGATGCTGCAACGAGCAACCGTTGCCAACGGTGCGCAGATCGATGCAACACTGAATACCAACGCGGGTAATTCCAACGCGACGGAAGCGCCACCCACAGGTGGTGTCGGCTCATCGAACATCGACTTACGCGGATTGGGGCCAGAGCGCACGCTCGTTCTCGTTAATGGTCGACGCATGGGTTCAGTAGGTGTTCGTGGCGCCCCGGCACAACCCGACATCAACCTGATACCGTTTGCGATGGTCGAACGAGTTGAAATTCTGACCGAAGGTGTATCGGCAGTATACGGTGCAGACGCCGTGGCGGGTGTTGCCAACGTCATACTGCGTGATGATTTTGAAGGCTTCGAGCTGACCTTGAACACCAAGCAGCCGAATGATCGTGGCGGCAACGTTAACCAGATCTCGATGTTGGCGGGTGCGCAAAGCGATCGCGCAAGTATCACGTTTGGAGCAGAATTGTTTGATCGCTCCCGTGTGCTGGTCGGTGATCGTGATTTCTCGCGCTCCTACCGCAGCATCGAGGTTTTTGATGACGGCAGCATTCAGACAATCGATCGTGACGGGTTTTTCGACAACGTCATTTTGTCGCTCGACTTTGCCGACTCCGGCCAGCCTTTCTACCAGGAGCGGGGCGAAGTTTTCTTCTTCTTCGTGCCCGGACTGACCGCGGCACAATCGGACCTTGGCATTGCGAACTGGGGCAGCTATGCCCATCTTCCTCCGGTGCCGAGCGGCCTGTATGACTTCGGCTTCGGACCGGACGTCAACAACGACGGCCAACGCGGCAGCACCAACTTCCCGTACTTCGATTTCTACAACGATCAGGACGAGCGCCGTGCGGGTGACCTCGTTGGTGAAATCAAGCGCACGTCCGCTGTCACAACCGGCAAGATTGAAATGGACTGGTGGAGCAACGAGGAAGTGTTCTTCGAAGCTTACTACCTCAATAGCCAGCTGAAGAGCATCGCGGCGACGGAACAGATTTTTCCGGATGTTCCCGGACTGATTCCCCAGGAAGACGCTAATGGCAATATCATTGTCGATGGCACGGGGGCACCGATCCTCGTAGACAATCCGCTGAATCCGTTCCCGGGTGATATAGCGCCAATCATCACTCTCGACAGTGTGCCGCAGATTCGTGACGTCGAGCGTGAGCAATTCCGCTTTGTCAGCGGCCTGCGTGGCGACTTCGGTGATACCTCATGGAACTATGAGGGCTACGTCAGTTACGACCGCGGCATCGGCTTCCAGGCACAAAAGATTCTGTTCGAGAATCATCTGGTGCAGGCAACGCAGCTCGTACGTCTCGACAGTTCCGGCAATGTGGTTTGCGACATTCCCAACCCGACGATCGGGCTGGGCGGCTTCGATACGCAAAACACCTGTGTTCCGGTTGACTGGACCAATCCGAATCTGTACATCGGAGGTCCAAATGGCGAGGGTGCTTTCACTCCGCAAGAAGAGCGTTACCTGACCGGCAACCGAACCAACCGCACGGTAGTTGAACAGACCGTTTACGGCGCCTACGCAACCGGCGATGTGTTCGAATTGAACGGCCGCACGGTGGGCGCTGCAATCGGTGCCGAGTTCAGACTGGACGAGATTACGTCGCAGAATGACATCACCGGTGTGCTAGGCCTGAATGCCGCGGAGAATCCGCTGCAGGAAGGCGAGACCATTGGCGAGCGCGAAATCCTCGAGTTCTTCGGCGAAATTAATATACCGTTACTCGACAACCTCGACTTTGACGCGGCCGTTCGCTTCACGGACGAGGAGAATTTCGGCAAGGAAACGACCTGGCGTGCCCGGTTCGCCTATTCACCCCTCGACAACCTGGTGTTGAGTGCGTCTGCAGGCACATCGTTCCGTGCGCCGAACCTGCGTGAGCAGTTCCTTGCTGACCAGGGTGGTGGTATTTCCGGTTCGGCCGATCCGTGTATTGATGCCAACATCCAGCAACTGGATGCATCCGACCCGCTGACGCAAATCATTATTCAGAATTGTATTGCGGACGGTGTTGCTTTCACGGATACCAACAATGACGGACAGCCGGACACTACGGTGAACGGTACGCAGGGTGTGACGACCATCCCAACTTCAACGGGTGGTAACAACAAGCTGAAGGCCGAAACGTCGGACTCGTTCACCGCGACGATTCAGTTCTCGCAGCCCTGGACCACGGCATTTGATCTTGACCTCGCATTGACCTATTGGGACATCACGATTACAAACACCGTGGAAGAACCAACTGCGACGTTTATCATCCAGCAGTGCTATCAGAATCAGGACTTCCCGAATCTGACCAGCGGTTTCTGTGACCTGGTAGGCCGTCCTTCCGGCGGCAATCCGGCGTCACAAATTCTCAACTTTGTTGACGTGTCATTCATCAACATCGGTGAGCAGACCGCCAAGGGACTGGACCTGAACACGCGCATGGTGTGGACCCTTGACCGCTTCAAGACCGATCTGGCCTGGTCAACGGCGACAACCCAGCAGCTTGAGCAGGAGGTTCAGACATTCTCAGCTGCCGATCGTGATGACAATCTTGGCGAGATCGGAACACCGGAGTTCAAGTTCTCCAGTACGCTGTCCCTGAACCGGGGTGACTGGGAAGTGCTTATGCAGAACCGTTACTACGGCAAAGGCCAGCAGGACAATTCCGATGCACCGCGTCCGAATCCGTTCCTGCCAACCAATCCGTACAGCAGCGGCGCGAACAGTCGTGACGTCGATTTTGTTGACGGCATCTGGTACACGGATCTGTCAGCAACCTATCGGCAGGACAAGTGGGCGATTTCAGCAGGTATCAACAACCTGTTCGACGAGACCCCTCCGCTGATCGATACCAGCGAAGGACCGAATCGCAACAATGCGGTTTCATCGTCTGGCTATGATTTCTTCGGCCGAACGATGTTTGCGACTGTTACCGCAAGCTTCTAACTCGCTCCTTGCAACAGTAAAGACTAACGGTGCGCCCGCGGGCGCACCGTTTTTTTTTGCTTCAAAAAGAGCCCGACAACCTTTCCTAGCGTTTGCGATCTACGCGCAGGATGCGATTAGCGAGCGGCACAAACATCCGGTAGCCGCCGTGTGAGGTTCGCCACAGTTCGACATCAAAGGTATCGACCTGTCGCAGGCTGGTCTCAAGATTGGGTCGGTCTGAATTACTTTGTTGCCAGACCTGGCCGTTGGCAAGCATTACTCGCAGCTTGTTGCGACCTACAAATGCGAACGATGTGACCTTTGCCTGAACCCGCACACCACTGTCTTTGTCTCTGGCGTCACTGCGCAGTCGTTCGTCGCCAAGGGTGTCCAGCCGGTTTGCTGGTGAGATCTGCTCTGCTTCAGTGTCGACATCGGGCGCAGCACGCGGCGCCGCCGATGAAGGTGGCGGGAGCGCCGTTGCAGCTATGATACTGCCGCGTTGGGACACTGGCTCCGCAACGGTCGGTGCCGGTGCGGTATCTGTTTCCCCGGCGGTGCTGGAGGCAACTATTGTGGAGTCTTCGGTTTGCAGGCCGGTGAGTTTTCGAACTGCGTCCTCGAGGCAGGCAATTTGTGCGTCAGACGATACGCTGTCCCGACATAGAAGTATTTCTTGCGGCTGCGTTGCAGCAGAAGAGGGCGTCGGAACAAACAAAAGTAGCGAAGGTAACAGGCACGCAGCAGAAATAATGGCTTGCATAGCTTTATCCACGAAACAGGTCGCCCAACATTATAAGGACGGCAACCCGGAAGCAATGCAGGTGTCCCGATAACGCGCCCGCTCGCTTGAGCACCTGCAGCGTATCAGTGACAATCCGCGCTTCCTTTATCGTCCGACCACTCAGGCAGGAAACCCCGTCAATGGAACACTTTGCCCCGATCAATGCGATCTCAGAGGCCATAAAACTAGCGGTAGCGCCCGTCTTCCTGCTGACCGGCATCGGCGCCATTTTGTCGGTGCTGGCACATCGGCTGGGCCGCGTCGTGGACCGCGCACGCCTGGTAGAGCGACGCCTGCCGCAGGTCAGCTCAGACGACTATCGACAGATCCTGCAGGCTGAAACCAGCGTGCTATGGCGGCGCATCACAATCATCAACTGGGCGATCCGCCTGTCGGTGAGTTCGGCGCTGATCATCTGCGTTGTTGTCATGTGCCTGTTCCTCGGTGATTTTGCGCTGTTCAACATGGGCACCCTGATCGCGGTGTTGTTTGTCGTGGCGATGATGCTGTTGATTCTCGGGCTGTTGCTGTTGCTGTTTGAAGTCTCGATTTCGACGCGCAAAATGCTGCAGGGCGTGGAGCATTTGATAGCGGATTCGACAGAATATCGCGAATCATAGCGGTACTGGTTGCTGAAGCGGCCTGCACATGGACCTGCAAGCCAATCACCTTACGGAATTCGCCTGTACTCGCGCAGCAGCTGGATTACGCGGTCATGCGGCAATGCGTAAACGGTGCTGCCGTTGATGCCGACCATTGTCTTTGCCGCGACCAGCGCGTTCACGATCGCTTCTTCCGTGGCTTCGGCAGTAGCGAGAAACAGCGGACTCATCGCGTCGTTTGGCAACATCTCGATCTCGAGCGTGCCTTCGCGTCCCGCTGCGCCGGCATTCGCTGTCGAGAACGCAATGAAGATGTCGCCGGAGCCGTTGCTGGCATAGCCGCCCAGCCTTGAGATGCCGATAGGCACGCGGCGTGCCAGGCGTTCGAGCTGATGCGGCAGCAATGGCGCATCGGTGGCGACGACCACGATGATGGATCCGGTCTCGCGATCGGTAGGGCGGAATACGGGCATCAGGTCGTCAAACTTGTCGCCCATTGGCACGCCAGCAAGCGTGAACGTGCTCCGGCTGCCGTAATTGGCCTGCACGAGTACGCCGACCGTGTACTCCTCGTCACCGATTTTTGACAGGCGCGATGCGGTGCCAATGCCGCATTTGAACTGGTGACAGATCATGCCGGTACCGCCACCGACATTGCCTTCTTCGACGGGCCCTGCTTGCGCAGATTCCAGCGCGTCGATAACGTGCTGCTTCGTAACGTGAAAGCCGTTGATATCGTTCAGGTCGCCGTCATAGGTTTCGGCAACGACCGGTAGCGACCAGAAAACTTCCGGGTCGTCCGGTAACGGATCAAACAGATCATTTTTGTACTGCCACTCGATCGTCGCATCGCGCGCGACGCCAACGCTGTGCGTGTTGGTGATAACAACCGGACCTTCGAGAAACCCGGACTCTTCAACCCAGGTGGTTCCCGTCATTTCGCCGTTGCCGTTCAGCGCGTACCAGCCAGAGAAAACCGGATCGTAGGTTTTACCGCGCGGGTGTATGGCAGTTACACCGGTTCTTACCGGCCCCTCACCTACCTTCAGTGGGCCATCGCCAAAGATCAGCGTGGTATGGCCTACAGTAACTCCGGCTACATCGGTAATGGCATTTAGTGGGCCGGGAGTGCCCGAAAAGGGT
The DNA here is from genome assembly GCA_049665065.1 of Woeseia sp. Lineage (GTDB taxonomy): Bacteria > Pseudomonadota > Gammaproteobacteria > Steroidobacterales > Woeseiaceae > Woeseia. The sequence continues at coordinate 10,839 of JBATFU010000284.1, forward strand.
ATGCCGATGTCGCGGGCGCGTGGCTGAGTCTCACCGGATGCCACCGGTGCAACGATGCAGCTGACGAGCAGCAGCAGAACTGCTGCGCGCGAACTCATGATACGGAGAATGTGAATAGTCATCTTTGGCAACCGTTAGCAGGCGAAAAAGGGGAGTAGCAAACAGCGTGAGTCCTGCCCGTTTGGGCGACTGCCTGCTCTCAGGAACTGGCAAGGCGAGCAGTATTTCACAGGCTTTTAGCTTAGCAAATGGCTAGGTAAGCTGGCGCTCACTGACGATGAGGCCATTCAGATCACCGTACACAAAGCTGCCCGGCCGGAACGGGATCCCTGCAAAGCGCACCGGGCCGCCTTGCTCGCCGATCCCACGCTTCTCCGTCTTCAGCGGGATAGCGTTCAGCGCCTTTATCCCGATATCGATAGTCGCGAGGACTTCTACATCGCGCAGTGCACCGTTGATGACGAGTCCTGCCCAGCCATTGGCGGCGGCTTTGGCCGCCAGCTGATCACCGAGCAGCGAGCGGCGCACTGAACCTCCGCCATCGACAACGAGCACTTTGCCGGCGCCGGGCTTGGCCAGCCATTCCTTCACAAGCGAATTGTCTTCGTGACACTTGATCGTAACGATCTCGCCACCGAAAACGCTGCGACCGCCGTAGTTGTTGAAGATGGGTTCGGCAACGTCGATGTCGGCCTCGTGCTCGTCGCATAAATCACAAACTGAGAAAGTCATCGCACACCTCGTTGTTGCCACCAATGAAAAGGGGCGCAATCGCTTGCGCCCCTTCATTCTTACCAGACTAATTCAGATTATGAAAACTGGTTCATCGTATTGTCTTTGCCGGATGCCTTCAGAGCCGCTTCGCCGGAGAAGTATTCCTTGTGATCATCGCCAATGTCGGAACCGGACATGTTCTGGTGTTTGACGCAGGCGATACCCTGGCGAATCTCCTTGCGCTGCACGCCGGCTACGTAGCCCAACATACCCATTTCACCGAAGTAGTCTTTGGCAAGGTTGTCAGTTGACAGCGCTGCAGTGTGGTAGGTCGGCAGGGTGATCAGGTGATGGAAAATGCCGGCTTCGCGTGCGGCGTCCGCCTGGAAGGTGCGAATCTTTTCATCGGCGACCCTGGACAGCTCGCTGTCGTCGTAGTCAGCACTCATCAGCTGACTGCGATCGTAAGCCGAAACGTCCTTGCCTTCTTCCGTCCAGGCGTCGAAGACCTGCTGGCGGAAATTCAGTGTCCAGTTGAATGACGGGCTGTTGTTGTAAACGAGCTTCGCATTGGGCACCACTTCGCGAATGCGGTTAACCATGCCGCCAATCTGGCCGATGTGAGGTTTCTCAGTTTCGATCCACAGCAGATCGGCACCGTGCTGCAGCGACGTGATGCAGTCGAGTACGCAGCGATCCTCACCCGTGCCCTTGCGGAACTGGAACAGGTTGCTGGGCAGGCGCTTCGGTCGCAGCAGCTTGCCACCGCGATTCAGCACAACATCGCCGTTCTGCATGTCTTCAGGCTTCACTTCCTCGACATCAAGGAACGAGTTGTACTGATCGCCGAGATCGCCCGGTGTTTTCGTTACGGCGATTTGCTTCGTCAGGCCGGCGCCCAGTGAATCAGTACGCGCGACGATGACGCCGTCATCAATACCCAGTTCAAGAAATGCGTAGCGCACGGCGCGAATCTTCGCCAGGAAATCCTCGTGGGGAACGGTGACCTTGCCGTCCTGGTGGCCGCACTGCTTTTCGTCGGATACCTGGTTCTCGATCTGGATGCAGCAGGCGCCGGCCTCAATCATTTTCTTTGCTAGCAGGTAGGTTGCCTCGGCGTTACCGAAACCGGCATCAATGTCGGCGATGATCGGTACGACGTGCGTCTGGAAGTTGTCGATCTTTTTCTTGGCATCTTGCTCAGCAACCACGTTGCCGGCTTCGCGCGCAGCATCCAACTCGCGGAACAGGCCGCCGAGTTCGCGGGCATCTGCCTGGCGCAGGAACGTATAGAGCTCTTCGATCAAGGCGGCGACGGAAGTCTTCTCGTGCATTGACTGGTCCGGCAACGGGCCGAACTCGGAACGCAGTGCTGCGACCATCCAGCCGGACAGGTACAGGTAACGACCCTTGGTCGTTTTGAAATGCTTCTTGATCGAGATCATTTTCTGCTGGCCAATGAAACCGTGCCAGCAACCGAGTGATTGCGTGTACTTCGAACTGTCGCCGTCGTAGGCCGACATGTCATCGCGCATGATTTTCGCCGTGTAACGGGCGATATCCAGACCGGTCTTGAAGCGGTTCTGGGTTTTCATGCGAGCAACGTATTCGGGGCTGATGGCATCCCATGAACTTCCGTGTTTTGCGACGAGATTGGCTGCCGCGGTGATGTCCTGTGAATAGTTCGACATGGTCATTCCTCTGTGAGCAACTAATTGGGTTGACGGGTTGATCCTTTGCCCGTCGCAAGGACTGGTGACTTCGGCGCCAGCACCTTGATGCCCAGCATCTTACCCCCACATAGAGGCAAATTTCACACAGGAAATTTCACAGTGTTAATTTCACAAGATGGCCCTGTGGCGAACAGGCTGAGGTGTACTGGTTGCGGGCCTTTGCCAGTGCGGCGCCGACTTATGTTAAATGATCAACGTGGCTGGCAGGGTAATAGCAACGACCCTGTTTGTTGACATAAAGCCTCGTGACGCTGGGTGCCGGTCTGAAACCGGGTGGATGAATCGCGGGCCCGCGAGGGCCCGGATATCACGCGGCTCGATCCCCGTGGTTGGCGAGAATTACTTCGGATTGGAAAACGAGTCCGCAAACTCCAGTGGTGCTGGCGGTGTAGTAGAGACGACCTTCGCGCCGCGAGCCGGCGTTGTGCTCAGTGCCGCCGGAGCGGCAATGGAGAATTTCTCCTGAACCTGAGTCACGCGAATGGTGCCCAATACTGTTTCTGCCCCGCCGAGTGAAATACCGGTCTCCGGGTCAATTAGCTCCTCGCCCTTGGAGCGCACTTCCAGAATGTCACCGACGGCAACGCTGTCCTCGCCAAGGTTCAGGTAGATCTGGGCTGCGTCAGCTTTGACGATGCTGCCCTCGGCACCCTTCGAGCCGATCTCCTTGATCAGATCGAAGACGCCTTGATTGATACCGGCAATCACTGCCTGACCGATGGGTGTGCGTGAGTAGCTGGAGAAAAAGCCACCCAGTGCAATATCGCTGCCGAAGCCAATGCCGCCGAGCGAAAGGTTGGATTCATTAATGACCGATTCAATCTGTTTCGTGAACACGATCTCGCTGGTTTCTGCATCGATCAGGCGAAAATTCAGCCCGACGCGGCCGGTACCTTTAGCCATTTTCACGCCGCCAAGAAGTGGCACCTTGTTGCGCAGCAACCCGCCGACACCGCCGCCCTTGCCCGAGGTATTGGACTCGTAATCGGTGACAACCACCTGAACGAGGTACTCGGCGCCGAGCACGTTGCCGGTTGCCGCGCCTGATGGCTGGGCAACGCGGCCAGACGTTGCGAGATCCTGCTCACCCAGAACATCCGACAGGACAGTGCGCTCAACGAGACGGAAGCGATTGGTCCGCGCCAGGGAATCTATGACGATCGCCTCGATGCCGTTTACCGGCACGCCGTTGCTCGATGATGAATAGTCGATATCCCCGCCGGCGCTACTCACCCGAAACGACGTTGAAGAACTTGTATTATCAACTTCGAGAACGCCTAGCCTGGATTTGCGGCCGCCGTAATCACCCCACTCGATATTGACGAGATACTTGGCATCGATGTCATCGATACGTGCCGGTAATGGCGATCTGTCTTTCTTGCCGACGGAGTAGCCAACGTAATCCGCTGTCGCCGCGGCGCTGAAACACAGGAAAACCAAAGTGACGAGTAAGCTGATCAACGAAGGCAATTTCATTTCGCTCTCCCCATTCAAAGCATTTTCTGATTCGACGGCCACAGTTTACTGCTGTAAGGAATACCGAACAAAGATCTTGTGCGCAGCAATTTGTTTATGACGAAACAGACGGCTCACCGACATTTCCCGAGGGCGATCAGGCGCTTGTTTGAATGCTGGAATTCGGGGCCAGTACCGGGCGATCGCCGGCAGATTGGAATCAGTCTAAATGCTGCACGAGTCGCAAGCGCCAATCGGCGGATGCAGTAGCCGCGCTGCCAGTCTTGCGCGTTCTGTCAGCCCGCCTGGCCACGATGGAGCATGGGGACCCTGTCCAGACCTTGCTGAACGCTGCTGAGTTCCAAGCTTATTCTGTCAGCTCAAAAACCACCGTGACTGTGGCCTCGAAGCTCAGGTCTGCGGCGTTGTAACTTTCCGCAGCGCCGGAGTCCGCCGCCATCGCGCGCATGTTCGCGGCGTAGGGCATGGGTGGCCGCGGTGAGTCGGAGCCCGAATTGATGGTAATCACCTCGCCCAGACTCGCGCCCAGCGCTTCTGCAAGTTCCGCTGCGTTTGCCCTGGCATCCTCCGCTGCCGCGCGCAGTGCCTGGCGATAGGCCTCCTTGCGCTTGCTGCTCTCGAGTTGCGGCGGTGAAACCTGGTTGACACCCGCACTGACTGCGCCTTCTATGGCTGCGCCAAGTTTTTCAAGGTCGTCGATCTCGATGGCAATCTGTCGTTCAGCAATATAGCCGCGGAGTTCCTGCTCTTCGGTTTTCGGGTTCCAGCGATAGTCCGCGCGGACCGACGCGCCGGTGGTGTCGACCTTGTCGCGCTTGATACGCAAACTGTCGGTCATCTTCAGAACCTTGTTGGTCACGTCTGCTGCAGTTTTTTGTGCAGCCTCGACCGTTGCGTCTCTCGCAACGATAGAGACCTGCAGCGTCGCGTGATCGGGCGCAACCTCGGCAGAGCCCGTGCCGTTTACGGTTATTGTTCTTGCGTATTCATCAGCCATAACGCATGCACCCATACTTATCAGCAGTAATACCC
>JBATFU010000285.1:0-1629 GCA_049665065.1 Woeseia sp.
GGGCTGGGTCAAGTGACGGGTGCAGCGCATTGTTAGGTGGCACATTAAGGTGTTCCAGCAGCATCGTGCCCAATCACTTTGCGTAGCGCCTGCCGAATTTCTTCAAGCGTGGCTTGAAAATCGCCCAACTCCTTGATTGAAGCCTCGTACCAAACGGTCCTGGCCTGCAACAGGAAGCGCAATGCTCCAGAATTTGGCACGGGAATACTGTCTGACTCGGGCAACGATTCTACGGTCGTTCGCTGCCTAAGATGAAAACCGTCGGTGAAAAGCTTAATTACGGGATCAATGTCGCCAATGCCATCTTTGAGGAGCGGGTATATTTCACTCACACCAATCTGGCGTGCAACCAACTGCTCTTCGACCGTGTCGTCAACTAGGCCGCGAATGCCGGCAAGTTGCTGGCGCAGTAACGGGCTATCGATGCCACTCATGCGGCCAGCCGCAATCCACGCATCGATGCCGCCGAGCGATGGATCGAAAGTTGGGTTTATGAATACGCTCCAGTAGAGCGTGCTATCAGATACCTCGACCAATTCGAGCTCCGGCTGGCTCTGCAAAGCGTCAACCAGCGTCTTGGTGGCCGTAACAATTTGCGTCATCATGTCGATCTGAACCTGCGCCAGGCGCATATTCTCGGTCAATTCGCTTTCAAGAATAACCAGGTCTTCGGCAACATCCTGTTCAAACTGTCGGTTGTCCCACCAGGCGTCGATGGCGAACGCCAGCAGGATGCTGGCAATAATCGCAAGGCCTTCTACAAACAGGGACCAGTATCTATTTGCGGTTGGCATGGGCTTTACCTGACCGGGGAAAACGTGAATCTGCGCAATCGTTGCTTTCAGTATACAGCGCTTGAGTATAGGCGGTACAAAGGCCCTGTCGGAATTTGTGAATCCTGCGCCGCGGAAGTTGGCAGGCTAGGTTTAGGACGGATTACCCGATTCGGGCGACAGCTCCGTTATCGAATGATGGTGCATTTATAGCGAAAAGCTCAAAATATTCATGCGCAGGGTGTGCGGCTTGTCCACTACAATTTTGTTGGCGCCTCGACGCCCGTGTGGTGGGCGTCTGCTTTGACTCAGAAACAGAACTTCGGACAAATTCTAGGGGAATGTGCGCTCTTGGGTGTATTCCGGAAATCGGACACCACAAAATTTCGGCTGCCACCTAACGACTAAGCTCACCCGCACTTGACGCAGGTCGCCTGGAGCGACAGCGCAAGGCGGACTGGGTCAAGTGACGGGTGCAGCGCATTGTTAGGCTGCAGCTCTACAGAACTTCACGCAAGAGTGCCAACCGTCTAAGACGGTAACTCCTGACTTCGTCATCGTCATCTTCCTTTTTTTCAGACGGCATAGTATCGAGCCCGCATGATGATGTAAGAAGCTTCCCACTTTCTTTGTCGTAGCGCGCGAACACTACATGCCGTTGTTTCGCAAAAAACGGCGCGACACACATCCCAATCACACTATATACCTGAATTTCTGATGTATTCCCTAGGCCCTTTAGAGATTCCTCTACCGAGAAGGTAGCCATTGTCCACTCACGACCGCTACTCGATTCTTCGGCCCCTATCTTATCTACGCGTCGAATCTCCCCAATGAATATCACCTCGTAGTGAGTGGC
>JBATFU010000286.1:0-3153 GCA_049665065.1 Woeseia sp.
GCCGGTGCCAATCTACACCTGCCAACAGGCGACACGGCCCTAAAGAATCTATAGCGGTGGCGAAGCACTTGGGCTTAGTCGCTTTCTGCTATCGTTAGCGACTATTAAATTCCCATTGAAATAATCCGCTAAAAGCGAGCCCGCAACCTGCCAATCATGACCACCGCCGCTCAAACGTCCTTCGCTGCGCTAATGCGCTTGCTGCGCTACGCGCGCGGCTTCCGGCGGCGCATCGTACTGGCTTCGATTTGTTCTGTGATGAACAAGCTGTTCGACGTGATGCCGGAGATTCTGATCGGTATTGCGATCGACGTGGTCGTGCGGCAAAAAGCATCGTTTGTTGCCGAGCTTGGCATCGAGGACCCGGCGTGGCAGCTTGGGCTGCTCGGCGGCCTGACGCTGGTCGTCTGGATACTCGAGTCGCTGTTCGAGTACCTGTACCTGATCCTGTGGCGTAATCTTGCACAGGACCTGCAGCACTCCATGCGGCTTGATGCCTACGAGCATGTGCAGAAACTCGATCTCGCGTACTTTGAGAATCGCAGTACCGGCAACCTGGTTACGATTCTCAACGATGACGTGAACCAGCTTGAACGTTTTCTTGATGGCGGCGCGAACAGTCTCATTCAAGTTGGTACTACCGTTGTCGCGGTCGGTGCCGTGTTCTTCAGCATCTCGCCAACGATCGCATTGATCGCGTTCGCGCCGATCCCTGTAATCGTTTTCGGTGCGTTCTATTTTCAACGGCGCGCACAACCTTTGTATGCGGAAGTGCGAGAAAGGGTGGGCAACCTCGGTGCGCGCTTATCAACAAACGTCTCCGGCATCACCACGATCAAGAGTTTCGCGACGGAGGCGTTCGAGGCGGACCGCATCCGCCAGGACAGCAGCGCTTACCTTGAGGCAAACCGCAAAGCCATCGCGATTTCTTCGGCGTTTATCCCGATTATCCGGATGGCAATTCTCGCCGGCTTTGTGGCTACGTTCCTGCTCGGTGGCTGGATGACGCTGCAAGGCACGCTGAACGTCGGCGCTTACGGCGTTTTGGTATTTCTGACCCAGCGCTTGTTATGGCCGTTAACGAGCCTCGCCGAAACGGTTGATTTATACGAGCGCGCGATGGCGTCATCACGCCGAATTCTCGATCTGATCGAAACGCCGGTGTCGATTCGCGATCAACACAACGTGGCCGGGCTCACCGATGTACGCGGCCGGATCGAATTCCAGCACCTACATTTCGCGTACGACAACGGCGAGCGCGTATTGCACGACATCGACTTAACAATCGACGCTGGCAGCACGGTCGCGTTCGTCGGGCAAACAGGCTCCGGCAAAAGTACGCTGATTAAACTGCTGCTGCGCTTTTACCAGCCGGACGCCGGCAGGATCCTGATCGATGGGCAGGCGATTGACGCGGTCAGCCTCGACAGCCTGCGTCGCCAGATCGGCCTGGTCAGCCAGGACGTATTCCTGTTCCAGGGCACGATTTTCGAAAACATTGCCTACGGCACGGCAACCGCGACAACTGAAGAAGTGCATGCTGCGGCCAATGCAGCGGAGGCCAGCGAATTCATCGACAGATTGCCGCAAGGCTACGAGACGATCGTCGGCGAGCGCGGCCAGAAACTTTCCGGCGGGCAGCGGCAGAGACTGTCGATTGCACGCGCACTTTTGAAAAATCCGCCGGTGTTGATACTCGATGAGGCGACTTCAGCCGTCGATAACGATACCGAAGCTGCAATCCAGCGTTCCCTGCAACGTATTTCCCATTCGCGCACGACAATCGTCATCGCCCATCGTTTGTCCACGATCGTCAACGCCGATTGCATCTACGTCATGGATCGCGGTCGCATCGTTGAAAGCGGCAGGCACGCCGACTTGCTGCTAAAGAATGGAATCTACGCAACGCTGTGGGCCGTCCAGACCGGACAGCCGACGAACGACTGAAAACGCAGCCGGCGACACAATCGCCGGCTGCTACGTTTGCAGGCTCGTTACTCGCGCGCGCCGACGGGAACCATAACGTGGCGCATCGGTGTCTTGCCCCACATCACGTACGGCCCCGTGCCATTTGGATTATCGTTCATGCCATCCACGGACATGTTCGCCGGTAACAGGAGCATCAGGTGCGGGCCTTCCTGTACCCAGTGGCCGCTGTCGTCCGGCTGCGTGGCCGAAGGGTCATGGTTGTGCACTAACGCGTCGCCCTGCAGCATGTACGAGTAGCCAATGGTATCGGTTGAAAACTCCTTGCCTGCTGCCGCGGCCGCCAACCATTGTGTCCAGGCGGCGTCATTGCACATGGGGTGTTTGTCGCCCGGGATAAGCGGAACGCCGGGCAGGCAGGTCCAGCCGTTGCTACCTTCGCGCAGTACGGTGCCATCAACATCCACAATGGTCGCGTTAGCCGAAATGCTGGCGGGCGCGGCCGAGGCAGCACGGGCAATCTTGGTGGCGGCGGACTCGTCGTCTGCCGCAGCAACGTTAGAAAACGCAAAGCTTGCGAGCAACGCGAACAGAGCTTGCGTGCAACGATTCGAAAAAGACGTGTTCATAACAGCCTCCTGGTGTTGGCTTCGCGAAGTATAGACCTTGGCGACGAAAAGTGTCTGGCGATAATCCATTACAAGCGCTGCGGATTGCCGACTGTGCGCGCTCCTGCAGCGTGCGCAGCGGTATCTTTGCCCACACAGACCCTTCAACATTGGATCAGCGACGGAATTTCTGATCCTTCCTGGCAAACGTTCCGGCGCCCGCAAATGTTTCGTGGCGACCGGATTAATAAAGGACGCGTGCTTTTCCTCAAGCGGCGTGCACGTCGACCAATGCCTACGCCAACTTTGAAGTAGAAGTCGCTGGGACTTTGGAGGCGGGTATACGAGCCGATCTTGTGGCGTTTAGCGACGACCCTCGTGCAGTGGATCCCTCAGCCATTCCAGAAATAGATGTGCTTTCGACGGTGTCAACGGCGAAGCAGTGTTTCGCGCCAGGCAAAAGGCGCAACAAGGTCGTCTTGCGCGCTTTAGCAAGCCTGACGGCGACAACTGCTGCTAATCAAAAAAATGTCGCTTAGCGACCAGGAGCGGAAATTTCGCATCCGATTGGCTAGACTTTGCCCGATGGCTGCGATGCTCGAAGGGGTCGGCCATGTAA
>JBATFU010000287.1:0-10571 GCA_049665065.1 Woeseia sp.
CGTTGCCAACGTTGGCGCCGGCCCATAACTGCCGCAGGCGCTCCCGAAACTCGTGAACAGTCTGCAGCGTTGCGTGCTCGTCCAGCAGCGCGCGCAGGCGCTCGCGCGCGGATTCGTCCAGCAACGCCGGCTGCCGTACGAGCAGCTTGCGGGCCGTTTTCAGCGCGCGATTGCCGGCAGCAATGGCGCGCTCTTTTTGTAATGCAGGCAGGGTCACGTGACGCGTGTAGTCACGCAGTACGTGCATGCGGTTGACGATGATCGCGCGCACGTTCTCAAGATCGAGGTGCTTTTCGGCGGCCTCTTCAAGCAACGGCCGCGGCGCGACCTTGCGTACCTTCGCGAGACCTACAGCACGAAACAGGCAGATGTACATCCAGCCAATATCGAACTCCCAGCGACGTACCGAGAATTTTGCCGATGTCGGGAACGCATGGTGATTGTTATGCAGCTCTTCACCGCCAACGATGAAGCCCCACGGCAACAGGTTAGTCGCAGCGTCGTCGCATTCGAAATTGCGATAGCCGCTGTGATGGCCAAGGCCGTTGATGATGCCCGCAGCAAACAGCGGCATAGAAGCCATCTGGATCGCGATGATGATAATGCCAGGAACGCCAAACAGGACGAGGTCGGCAAGGACCATCAGCACGATGCCGCCGGACGGAAAGCGCAGGTACACGTTGCGCTCCAGCCAGTCGTTCGGCGTGCCGCGCCCGTATTTTTCAATCGTTTCAGGGTTGCGCTTTTCTTCCTGGTAGAGTTCCGCGCCTTCGAGCAGCACTTTCCGCAAGCCGAACACCTGCGGGCTGTGCGGGTCGCCGTCCTTTTCACAATGTGCGTGGTGCTTGCGGTGCACGGCAACCCATTCGCGGGTCAGCATGCCGGAGGTGCTCCAGATCCAGAAGCGGAAAAAATGCCGCAGCACCGGGTGCAGATCGAGCGAGCGATGCGCCTGGTCGCGATGCAGGTAGAGCGTGACCGCCATCATGGTGATCTGCACCATGATTAGCGTCGCGATGACATAGCCCCACATCGATAAGTTGAGGACGCCGTATAAATAGTCCATGCAATAATCCCGGAAACGTGGAGCCAGCGGCCACTATAGCGAATGGGCCGGGGTCCTGATATGACAAGTTCACGGTTTTGGACGAAAACCGCGGGTGTGCTTGCTAAGACCGTGATGCCGGCCACATGTTTCGTTAATTAAGCGTAATTGTTCCGCAATAACGCGCCCATCGACGCCAGTGTGTAATACGCCATGCCTGAATTACCTGAAGTAGAAACCAGCCGTCGCGGCATCCTGCCGTGGCTCATCGATCAGCGCGTTATTGAGGTCGTTGTACGCGACCGGCGCCTGCGCTGGCCGGTGCCGCGTGGGCTCGAGGGCAAACTGAAAGGGCAGCAGGTAGACGCCGTAGCACGACGCGGCAAATACCTGCTGATACGCACGGCAGCCGGCAGCGCGTTGCTGCATCTCGGCATGTCCGGCAGCTTGCGAATCATCGAGCCGGATGAGCCGCCGGCGAAACACGACCACGTCGACATCCTGCTCAGCAATGGCAAGGCGCTGCGCTTTCGCGATCCGCGCCGGTTCGGTTGCCTGCTGTGGGCGGACGGCGATGGCCTGTCGCATCCGCTGCTTAACAAGCTGGGACCTGAGCCGCTTGAAGATACCTTCGATGGCGATTATCTCTGGCAGCGCGCACGGGGTCGCTCGGTCGCGATCAAGCAGTTCATCATGAATGCGGAGATCGTAGTCGGCGTCGGCAATATTTACGCCAGCGAGGCGCTGTTCGAAGCCGGCATTCATCCGTCCCGGCAGGCGCAGCGCGTTTCCAAAGTTCGTATGAGACAGCTTGCCGGCGCGATCCGTGCCGTGCTGGAACGCGCGCTGGCTGCTGGCGGGACAACCTTGCGAGATTTCAGCGGCGGCGACGGCGAGCCGGGTTACTTCCGGCAACAGCTAAACGTTTATGACCGGCACGATGAACCATGCCGCGTATGTGCGAAGCCCGTGAGTGCGAGGGTACAGGGCCAGCGTTCAACGTATTACTGCACGCACTGCCAGCGCTAGCTGGGCACGCAGCGCTGCAATAGCGCCTTCTTGACGTTAGCCGGCACGAACTCGCTGATATCGCCGCCCAGTTTGGCGACTTCACGCACCAGGCTCGACGAAATGTAGGTGTATTTTTCCGTCGGTGTCAGGAAGGCGGTTTCGACTTCACTGGTGAGATGCCGGTTCATGTTGGCGAGCTGAAACTCGTACTCGAAGTCCGAGATGGCACGCAGGCCGCGCACGATGACGGCAAGATCGTGCTTCCTGGCAAAATCGACGGTGAGTCCGTCGTAACCGGTTACTTCTACGTTGTCGATTCCCTGCAAGGCTTCCTGCGCCAGCTCGACGCGCTCTTCCAGCGTAAACATCGGCTCCTTGCCAGGGTTGGCGGCAACCGCGACGACCACGCGATCAAACAGTCGGCAGGCACGCCGGACGAGGTCTTCGTGGCCCAGCGTGATTGGATCGAAGGTTCCTGGGTACATGGCACTAACGGTCATGCAAATCTCCTTCAGCTAGCGGCTCGAACCGTGAGTAACTGGTAGCGCACGTTGCCGGCAGTCTTGTCCTTCAATGTGCGCCAGTTGTCGGGTACTGCCGGCCACGGCTGTCGGCGATCGTGCTCGAGGTAGATCAGCGCATCTCCGGCCAGCCAGCCGCGTTGTTCGAGCAGTCTACACAAATCCGCCAGGACACCGGCAGCGTAAGGTGGGTCGACAAACACTATATCGAACGGTCGTACCACTTCCGCGGCAAGCCATTGCAAGGCATCGGCTTTGACAATCGTGCAATCCGTCGCCTCCAGCAACGTTGCTGCTTGCTGCAATGCCTGTACTGCCGTTCGCGAATTATCGACCAGCACAGCGCTGCCCGCACCGCGCGATAACGCTTCAAAACCCAGCGCGCCGGTGCCGGCGCACAGATCGAGGCAATGCGCGCCATCGATCACCGGTGCGAGCCAGTTAAAGAGTGTTTCACGAATTCGTTCAGCGGTCGGGCGCAGGCCCTCAACCGCAGCGACCGGCAACAGGCGGCGTCGCCACTTGCCGGCGACGATACGCAGCTGCCCGGCACCGGACTGTCCTTCCGCGCCTTTGACTCGATGCGTTTTCGCCATGGTTCTCTCCGCCTGCGTGGCAGCAATGCTTGATATGATCGCGACACTCCGGGCGAAGTATCGCTCAAAACAGATTTCAAGGCGGACCGCAGCGCGTGTTTGGCAGAAAGAAACAACCGGCAACGGAAAACAAAGAAGAGAAAACCGGGTTCGTAAAGCGGCTGCGTGCGCGGCTGAACCGCGGTAACAGCTGGCTAACCTACGATCTCGCCAATCTGGTGCCCGGCGGCAAGATCGATGAGGACGTTATCGACGAGCTTGAGTCACGACTCGTCATGGCGGATGTCGGCGTGGATACCGCGATGCGCATCGTCGCCGGCCTGCACCGCCAGCTAGCCCGCAAGGAACTGAAAGATACCGACGCGCTCATTGCCGCTTTGCGAAAATCGCTGCGCGACATTCTTCTGCCTGTCGAGCAACCTTTGGTACCTGACAGCAGCGACGGACCGTTTGTCATCCTGATGGTGGGCGTAAACGGGGCGGGCAAAACCACAACGATCGGCAAGCTCGCGCGGCGCTTCATGAATGAAGGCCGCTCCGTCATGCTGGCCGCCGGCGACACGTTTCGCGCGGCGGCCGTTGAGCAACTGACGGTATGGGGCGAGCGCAACAAGGTACCGGTCATCGCGCAGCACTCCGGCGCGGATCCTGCCGCTGTTATTTTCGATGCCTACGAGGCGGCACGTGCCAAAGGCATTGATGTACTGCTGGCGGACACCGCCGGCAGGTTGCAGAACCAGCAGGGCCTGATGGACGAACTGACCAAGATCAAACGCGTACTGCAACGCAGGAACGAGGCGGCACCGCAGGAGGTGATGCTGGTACTGGACGCCGGGCTGGGGCAAAACGCGTTGTCGCAGGCCGAGAAGTTTCACGCGGCACTGGGCTTGACGGGTATCACCGTTACCAAGCTCGATGGCAGCGCCAAGGGCGGCGTGTTGCTGGCTATCGCCGACAAGTTAAAGGTGCCGGTGCGCTTTATCGGCATCGGCGAGTCGCTGGAGGACATGCAGCCCTTTGTCGCCAGGGATTTTGTCGATGCGCTGCTGCAGATAGAAACGGAGTCGCAATGATCCAGATCGAAAACGCCGTCAAGCGCTTCCCCGGCGGGCAGGAGGCTTTGAAAGGCCTTTCGCTGACCGTCGAGAAAGGCGAGATGGCGTTTGTCACCGGTCATTCCGGTGCGGGCAAGAGCACCTTGCTGCGGCTCATCGCACTGATCGAACGGCCAACGAGCGGCCAGGTCATCGTCGACGGCCAGAACCTGGCACGCGTGTCGCGTCGCAAAATCCCGGCGTACCGCCGGCAGATCGGCATGGTGTTCCAGGATCACAAACTGCTCTACGACCGGCCGGTCTTCGACAACGTCGCGCTGCCACTCGTCATCGCCGGGTTCGGCCACCGCGAAGCGGCTCGCAAGGTGCGCGCCGCGCTGGATCAGGTCGGCCTGCTGCACAAAGAGCGGCAGCATCCGGAAACCCTGTCGACCGGCGAGCAGCAACGTGTCGGCATCGCAAGAGCAATTGTCAGCAGGCCGAAGCTGCTGATCGCCGATGAACCCACTGGCAACCTCGACCCGGATCTGTCGCTTGAGGTCATGCGCATCTTTCGTCGCTTCAACGAAGTTGGCGTGACGCTGCTGATTGCCAGTCACGACATCGCCCTGATCGATCAGCTGGGCTGCCGCAGGATTCCGCTTGAGAACGGCGCACTGCAGCCAAACGCCGAGGACGACAACGGCGATGATGATGAGTTGTGGCTGCCGTGAGCGCGCAGGAAAAAACACATTTCCGCCGGCCGGGGCCGTTAAAGATCTGGTTGCTGCGTCACGCCAGCACCTGCGTTGCGTCGCTTGGACGCCTGCTGCGCCAGCCCATCGCCAGTTTCCTGACCGTGCTCGTGATTGGCGTAACGCTGGCTCTGCCCGCCGCCCTGCACCTCATCATCAAGAATGCGCAGGGCCTGAGTCGCGGCTGGGACAATGCGCTGGATTTCTCGCTGTACCTGCAGCCGGGCGAGTCTCGCGCCGTTGCGGAACAGCTGGGCAAACTGATCGAACAGCGCGCCGATGTCGACAGCGTCCGATTGATTACGGCAGATGAAGCACTGGCGGAGTTTCGCGACGGCTCCGGCTTCGGAGCAGCGCTCGATTACCTGAAGGAAAATCCGCTGCCGCACACCCTCGTTATCCGGCCCGCGCCGGGCATCACGCAGGAATCGATCGTGCTGCTGCATGAAGAACTCGGCAACCTGCCGGAGGCAGATTTCGTGCAGGCCGATTCCGACTGGGTGCAGCGCTTTCTCGCGATTCTCGACATCGCCCAGCGCGCAATCTTCATTGGCTCGCTGCTGCTTGGTGCCGCGATCATCATCATTATCGGCAACACGATTCGACTCGACATCGAGAATCGGCGGGCCGAAATCGAAGTCACCAAATTGATAGGCGCGAACAATGCGTTCGTGCGTCGGCCGTTTCTGTACACGGGACTCTGGTACGGATTGCTGGGCGGTTCACTCGCGCTCGCGTTACTCGCCTACGGCCTGTTCGCATTGCGCGGGCCGGTCGCGCGCCTGTCGGGCCTGTATGGCAGCCAGTTCCAGGTGCTGTCGCTCGATCCGGCGGAAGCCGGGATCATCGTCGGCCTGGGCGTCCTGCTGGGCCTCAGCGGCTCCTGGCTCGCCGCCGCCCGCCACATGCGGCGTATTGAGCCACGCTAGGCCGCCCCGCCGGCACCGTACCAAGCTGTCCAGCGGCCCTGTAGCCGGTCTTTTGCGTTGATTTATATGGTTTTTCTTCCGAAATCGTGACGGAACTCACAGGGTCTTTAGCACTCTAAGCTCAGGAGTGCTAAAATGCGCTCCGCTTAACAGGAGGTTAAAAGCAACCATGACATCCGCATTAGCAATACGCAGCGCTGAACAGATGCTGGCCGGACCGGTCGGCAGCCTCGACGCCTATATTCAGTCGGTTGGCAGCATCCCGATTATCAGCAAGGAAGACGAGCAGGCACTGTCTCGCCGTTTCCGCGATGAAGAAGATCTCGAAGCCGCGCGCGAACTTGTTCTGGCGCACCTGCGGTTTGTCGTGCACATCGCCAAAGGCTACATGGGATATGGCCTGCCGCTGGGCGACCTGATCCAGGAAGGCAACATCGGCCTGATGAAAGCGGTGAAACGTTTTGATCCGGAATACGGCGTGCGCCTCGTTTCGTTTGCCGTGCACTGGATTCGCGCCGAGATTCACGAGTTCGTATTGAAGAACTGGCGCATCGTCAAAGTTGCGACCACCAAGGCGCAGCGCAAACTGTTTTTCAATTTGCGCAAGTCAAAGAAAAGTCTTGCCTGGCTGTCTGCGGATGAAACACAGGCGGTAGCGGATGACCTGGGTGTATCGCCACATGAAGTGACCGAGATGGAACGACGTCTCAGTGCGCGCGATGCCCTGTTCGACCCGGCACCGGATGCCGATGACGATCACGCGTTTACGCCGGCAGCGTACCTGCCGTCACCCGATGCGGACCCGGCCCTGCTGGTCGAGAAGAGCGACTGGAATGACGATGCAACAAGTCGCATGACTGACGCACTTGACGAGCTCGATGAGCGCAGCCGCGACATTCTCGAATGCCGCTGGCTTGCCGAGAAGAAGCAGACGCTGCATCAGCTCGCCGACAAATACGGCGTGTCCGCGGAACGCATCCGCCAGATCGAAAGCAACGCGATCAAGAAGCTGCGCGGTTCGATGGACGACGCTGCCTAACCGACGCTTCGCCACGCAAAATAGAAAGCCCCGCATTGCGGGGCTTTTTTTTGATCAAGAGCATTGCGCAACGCTAACGATAGTCGCGCTTCTGGAACTGCAGGTAGCCGCCGACTTCGACGCCATGTGGATCGTGATGCGTCCAGTGCAGCACACCACCGAGGTCGTTCAGTTCGTACAAACCGCGAAAATCAACGCGGTCGCCGATGCCAAGCGGCACGCGGGGTGCGATGTCGACATTGTGCGCAATAAGCAGGGTTTGCCCGCCATTCAGCGTCACGATAAAGCGCTGGTGTCGACCGCCTTCGTCGTCATCGGCTAACAGGCGACGAACGCGGCCCTGACCTTCAATCCACTGCTGGTCATGCGACTTGTCGTAAGTCACCTGCACACGGTTGGCGAGCTGGCCAAGGCGGTGCCGCGAACACGATTGCTCGCGGCACCCGCGGCTGGCTTAGCCCGTGATCGGCACCATCGTAATTTCAACCCGACGATTTGCCTGGCGGCCGGAATCAGTCGAATTGTCAGCGACCGGACGACTCTCGCCCATGCCCACTGTAATCAGGCGCTGCGAATTAATTCCCTGCGACTGCAGGTATTGCGCAACTGACCCTGCACGACGCTCCGACAGACTCTGGTTGTAGGCGTCGCTACCGGTGTTGTCGGTGTGGCCGGCGACTTCGACAACCGTCTTGTCGAACTCAACCATAACCTTCGAAACCGAGTTCAGCACGTTGAAGAACGCCGGGCTCAGGTCAGAACTGTTCGTTGCGACCGTGACGTTGCCTGGCATGTTCAGCGTGATGTTGTCACCCATGCGAGTAACGCTGACACCACTGCCCTGCAGCTCGGCACGCAGTTTCGCCTCCTGGCGATCCTGGTAGTTGCCGACCGCGCCACCTGCCAGTGCACCAACACCCGCACCAATCAGCGCACGCTGGCGCCGCTCTACGGCATCGTCGCCGGAGACAAGACCCACCACTGCGCCCGCTACGGCTCCAATGATTGCGCCCTTTGTTGCCTGGCTCGTCTTGGCTTCCTGCGTGTACGGATCCAGCGTCTGGCAGCCGAGCAACAATGCTGCGGTACCCGCGCCCAGAATCACGTTTCTAAATCCCTTGCTTGTCATATCAAATCCTCGTTATGTCCCTAGCGAAAACAAGCCGACACGCAATGCGCATCAGCCTGTAAGGCGCCTATTGTACCGGCCCCGGACCTGAACCACGAATGAATGCGTATTAAGTTTTCCTGAACTGGCATAACGCATGGCCTCCGGGTGCCGGCCTGGATTGACCTAATGTGTAGAATGGCGGCCTTGGCTACCCGGATGCTGTGCATGTCCGACACCGATTTCTGGCTCAGGCGTTACGAGCAAAACCAGCAGGGGCTCACGCTGCGCCCGCTCTACTGGCTGGCCACCGAGCTGCTCGTGCTGGGCCTCATCGGCCTGTTGTGGGCCCTGCCGGTGCCGGAAACGCTGACCTCGATCTCGCCCCTGCTGAACTGGGGCAGCCTGTTTTTGATGGCTGCGCTCATCTACTACTTCATCATCTCGGTACCGCTCGCGATCGGCATGTTGCCGGTGATTGTTGCGATTTTCGCAATCGAGCTGTGGCTGGCCAGCTCTGAGCGCTGGGCGCGGCCGGGCGCCGCGGCCCTGACGATAGTCGGTGTCGCGGGCCTCATCTTTGCGCACCGCGAGCACGGCGGGCTGCGCGCCGTTTTTCGCGATATCCAGCTGCTGATGATCGCGCCACTGTGGCTGCTGTCCCGCCTGTACCGCAAACTCGGTATCCCGAGCTAGCCGCAGCGCGGCGTATTTGCCTGACGCCCCATCCGCATTCGGGTAAAATCCAGAGCCCGTATTACCGCCCACTGCTAGGAGTTCCCGTGGCCAGTCCCGCTCCGGTCGCAACGACCGACAAATCCAAGTCGCGCAAGAAAGCACTGAATCCGCTCGATCTGTTTGACGTTCGTTCCGAACTGACGGAAGAGGAACAGATGGTGCAGGACTCCGTGGCACGCCTCGTTGACGACAAAGTACTGCCGGTCATCCGTGACGCATTCGAGAAGCATTATTTTCCGCGCGACTTCATACCGATGGTTGCAGAACTTGGTTTGCTCGGCAGCTCGATTGAAGGTTATGACTGCGCCGGACTCAACAGCGTTTGTTACGGCCTGATCTGCCAGGAACTGGAACGCGGCGACAGTGGCCTGCGCAGTTTCGTTTCCGTGCAAAGCAGTCTCGTCATGTTCCCGATTCACGCCTACGGTTCCGACGAACAGAAAGAGCGCTGGCTGCCGGCCATGGCGCGCGGCGAGGCGATCGGCTGTTTCGGCCTCACCGAGTCGCACGGCGGTTCTGATCCGGGCAACATGAAAACGCACGCAAAACGTGACGGCGATGACTGGATTATCAATGGCTCGAAGATGTGGATCACGAACGGCAGCGTTGCGGATGCCGCCGTCGTCTGGGCCATGACGGACGAAGGCGTACGCGGCTTCATCGTTGAGAAAGATATGCCCGGTTTCAAGGCGCATGAAATTGAAAACAAGTTTTCGCTGCGTGCGTCGGTGACGGGCGCACTGTTCTTCGACAACGTCCGTGTGCCGTCGTCGAGTATGCTGCCCGGCGTACTAGGGCTGAAAGGCCCCTTGAGCTGCCTGACGCAGGCGCGCTATGGCATTACCTGGGGCGTTATCGGCGCGGCGCAGGCCTGCCTCGCTGAAGTATTGAACTACACGCAGGACCGCGTGCTGTTCGGCAAGCCCTTGTCGCACAACCAGTCGATTCAGCAACGCATGGCCGACATGGCGCGGCGCATTACGACGGCGCAGTTACTGTCGCTGCGCCTCGGTCGCCTGAAAGACCGCGGCGAACTGAACCCGACGCAGGTATCACTTGCGAAGTGGAACAACTGTCGCGCGGCAATCGACATTGCGCGCGACGCACGCGACATTCTCGGTGGCAGCGGCATCAGCGCGGAATACGTGCCGATTCGTCACATGCTGAACCTCGAAAGCGTCATCACCTACGAAGGCACCGAAACCGTGCACCAGCTCGTCGTTGGCAAAGAACTGACGGGCGTTAACGCGTTCTGACGTTTAACGACCCGAGCGCGCACGGCCACCTGGAGCGCCCGCCGGCAAACCGCGATATCTGGCGCATCGCGGCGCCGATGATCGTCTCGAACGTGTCGGTGCCGCTGCTGGGCATGGTCGACACCGGCGTTACCGGCCACCTTGATAACGCGGCTTATCTCGGTGCTGTCGCCATCGGCAGCGCGGTGTTCGGCTTCCTGTACACAGGCGTCAACTTCCTGCGCATGGGCACGACCGGTATCGCGGCACAGGCCTACGGCGCGCACGACACTGCCGGCATTCGCAATTCGCTCGGCCAGGCGCTCGTGGTCGCGCTGCTGGTCGCCTCGCTCCTGCTGCTCCTGCAGTCACCGCTGATCTCGCTCGGCATGTCTTTGCTCGGCGCCGAATCCGGCGTCGCCGTGTTTGCGCGCGACTACATCAGCATTCGCATCTGGAGCGCGCCGGCGACGCTTGCGAGCTATGCGCTCATCGGCTGGTTCATCGGTCTGCAGAACGCGCGGGTGCCGTTATTGATCGTGGTGACCGCCAACGTTACC
>JBATFU010000288.1:0-2276 GCA_049665065.1 Woeseia sp.
GGCACCGTGTGGATGCGTAAGGACATCGTCGAACAAGCCCATCCGGGCACATTGAACGTATTTAGCGGCACATTGGGAACCGAGGACGGTGCTTGTGAATTAAGCCCTTCGTATCCAGTCACCGCACCAGGAGTTGGAACAGTCGCTTACACCGCGACAGCCGTGCTGGTGGCCAACGACGTCACCATTGGCTTGTATCGTGACGGCGTACTCGTCTCCAGCCAGGACACCGGCACCAGCCCGGAAGCGAACGCTTATTCACCGACCGATGATGGGGTGGGTGTCTACCAGGTTGAGGTTTGTGATTACGCCGACGGTGCCGGCTGGCTTGTTGACCAGAGCTACGCCGGAGAAATCAGTTTCTTCGATGTTGGCGCTCCTGATGCGCCCGTAGCTGCCTATCCGCCGAAATGGAACGTTTTCCCGGCCAATCCGGAATACGCCAGTTACAACGACGGTGGCACGGACATCCGCAAGCTCTGGTGCTGGGAATCCGTAACCGGCTGCGATTACGAAGTAGGCAATATTTTTGCGAGAGTACCGTGGGATTTTGATGCCAAGACAAATACACCGACGTTTACGACTCGCGGCAACAACGCTTTAGCCTCCTTGTCGGCAAGTCCGCTGACGCCTTCGGTTCCTTACCAGCCTGTAGCAGCCGATCGTGACTACAGCTTTGATTTTGACGATTCTTGGGCCAACAATGTTTGTAACCCGACTTCGTTCGTAGCAGATCCTGATGGCGGTACTGGCGGACCGGACACTGACGAAGCTGTCACAAACCTGTTCGCGATGCATAACCGCATGCATGACTTCTCCTATGCGTTGGGCTTTACGGAGCGCCGCTGGAACGCACAAAGTTCCAATTTCGGAAATAACAGCGCCGGCACGTTGGAAAATGATCCGGTACTCGGCAACGCTCAGGCGGGCGGTGTGTCCGGTGGTTTCCCGAGCTACCTGGGACGCGACAACGCCAACATGATCACGTTGCAGGACGGCATCTCGCCGATCACCAACATGTACCTGTGGCAGCCACTTGCCGGTGCGTTCTACGCGCCCTGCAAAGACGGCGACTACGACATGGCAATTATTGGCCACGAGTACGGCCACATGATTGAGAACCGCATGATCGGCAGAGGCGATGGCCGCAGCGGGCATCACGCCGGCGCCATGGGCGAAAGCTTTGGCGATCTGGTCGGCATGGAAATCCTGAACGAGTACAGCTTTGTGCCGGTTGGTGACGAGAACCGCTTCTCTGTCGGTGGTTATGCCACCGGTAACGGTGAGCGCGCTATTCGTAACTACAACATGAGCTACCCGCGCACCGGCGCATTCCCCGAGGAAGGTTCCTCGACCACCGGAAGCGGCCTTGCAGACAACGTAAAGGTTAACCCGCTGAACTTCAGTAACATGGGTTACGACCTGACCGGTCCGCAGGTTCACGCCGACGGCGAAATCTGGAGCGCAACGAACTTCACGGTTCGTTCCTACCTCGTGAACAAGTACGCGGCGGATTATCCGGCCGAACTCTCTCCGGATTGGAAAGACCTGCAGAAAGCCTGCGCCGACGGCGTAATCAACCCGGCTAACTGCCCGGGTAACCGGCGCTGGATCCAGATCGTGTTTGACGCCATGCTCCTGATGGTCAGTCCTGCCCCAACGATGCTGGATGCTCGTGACGCCTATCTCGCAGCAGACTGGATGCGCTTTGGTCCAGCCGGCAACTTCGGTGTAGACGAGAGCAACCAGTCTGAAATCTGGCTTGCGTTCGCTCACCGTGGCATGGGTGGTCTTGCAGACGCGAAAGGTAACGGCACTGCCGATCCGATACCCGATTTCTCCACACCGGTGGCCGACAATGCGGACGTTACTTTCGCAGTGGTCGATCAAAACGGTACCGCGATCGCGGCAGATATCTATGTTGGCCACTTCGAAGCTGACGTTTCGCCGATCGCTGACACCCGGACGGGAATGGCGCTCGAAATCAACCGCGATGAGGACGCTTCTTTCGCCCCCGGCGAGTACGAGTTCCTGGTAAGGGCGGACGGCTTCGGACATTTCCGCTTCAGACAGACGTTTGCTGCCACCGATGACAAAACCCTCACCATCACGATGCCGACCAACTACGCATCGAAGACACACGGTGCGGCCGCCAGCGGTGCCGGTACGGAACATGTTGCGCTGATCGACGATACCGAGGCGACCGCCTGGGACAAAAACCCAGATAACGTCGCAATCAACGTAGGCCAACCGGCAGTCACGGTTAACCTGGCGGG
>JBATFU010000289.1:0-5168 GCA_049665065.1 Woeseia sp.
CTGATGGGCGCCTACCAGGACATCATGGGCGATGCGCACAACCTGTTCGGGCGGGTTGCCGAAGTGCACGTATACGCGGACAAGGAAGAGGACGGTAATTTCTGGGTTGAGAAAATCATTCCAGGCGTTAAGGTGCAGGATATGCTGGCGCAGGTGCAGTATTTCCCGAACGATCTCGAGCGCCGCATGAACCAGATCATCAAGGCCAAGATTGACGGCGGTGCGATCCGCCCGAAACAAGGCATGCAGATACTCGAGCAGTACCTGGCCTGCTTCCAGCAGGAGACCTATTTCGACACGCGTGGTAACGAGACGGTGAAGGATTCATGAGCAAACCGACGCGGCCGTTGAAACTCGGCCTGGTGCAGATGGCGATGGGCGAGGACCCTGCACAAAACACCGAACGCGCGTTGCAGCTGACGGTCGATGCCGCGAAGCAGGGCGCAGAGGTCATCTGCCTGCCGGAATTGTTTCGTTCCCGCTATTTCTGCCAGACAGAGGACACGAAATTTTTCGAACTGGCTGAAGCCATTCCCAACGCCCTGACAGATCGCTTCGCTTCGATTGCGAAGGAACACGACGTCACGATCATTGCCAGCCTGTTTGAGAAGCGTACGACCGGGCTGTATCACAATACGACGGCGGTGATCGATCGCGGCAACGGCTACATCGGCAAGTACCGCAAGATGCACATCCCTGACGATCCGCGCTACTACGAGAAATATTATTTCGCGCCGGGCGATCTTGGCTTCAAGACCTTCCCGTCCGCGCATGCTGAACTCGGCGTGCTGATCTGCTGGGACCAGTGGTACCCGGAGGCGGCGCGCATGACCGCCCTGAAAGGCGCTGAAATCCTCTTTTACCCGACGGCGATCGGCTGGCACCCGGAAGAAAAAGCGGAAGTTGGCAAAGAGCAGCACGCCGCCTGGGAAACCATTCAGCGCTCGCATGCGATTGCCAACGGTTGTTTCGTGGTGGCCGTGAACCGTTTCGGTTTCGAACCCGATCCGGGTGGCGAAGGCGGCATCGAGTTTTGGGGGCAAAGTTTTGTTGTGGGACCGGACGGACGCGTGATTGCGCGTGCGCCGGCAGACAAGCAAGCGGTGCTCATCGTCGATATTGATCTTGCTGACATGGCCGCTACCCGCCACGGCTGGCCGTTCCTGCGCGATCGTCGCGTCGATGCTTACGCGCCGCTTGCCAATCGCTTCCTCGACGGTGACTGACAGTCATGCATATTTCGCGCTCACACAAGCTCGGTAAGGAAGAGGCAAAAAAGCGCGTCGACAAATTGTCCGACGCGCTTGGCAGCCAGCTCGGCGTAAGAGGCGAGTGGCGCGGGGATCAATTAAAGGTATCGGGCAGCGGTGTGAACGGACATATTGCAGTCGAGGATGATTGCATCGAAGTTGACGTGAAACTTGGATTCGCACTGATGATGATGGAAAGCACGATTCGCAGTGCCATCGAGAATGCGATGGACAAGCACCTCGCGTGACGAGCGCGATCCTTCCTGAGCGATCACTGCGATGACCGACATTGTGATAGTCGGCGGTGGCCAGGCGGCAGGGCAGGCCGCGGCATCGCTGCGACAGAAAGACTTCGACGGCAACATCACGATCATCTGCAACGAGCCTTTTTTCCCCTACCAGCGGCCGCCACTCTCCAAACAGTACCTGGCCGGCAAGGTCGAACGTGAGCATTTACTGGTACGCCAGGCGGACTTTTACGAATCGCGAAACATCGCGGTGCAGAGCGGCGTAACCGTGACCGCCATTAATATTGGTTCGAAAACCGTCTCTACGGACAATGCTGGAAGCGTCCGCTACGACAAGCTGCTATTGGCAACCGGGGCACGGCCGCGCCGACTCGATGTTTCCGGCATCAGTTTGCAGGGCATTCACTACCTGCGTTCTATCAACGATGTCGATCGGATTCGCGCACAAATGACCAATGCGAAAAGTCTGTGCGTGGTCGGTGGCGGATATATCGGCCTTGAAGTCGCAGCAATCGCGGTGGCCGCAGGCCTGCGAGTAACGATCGTTGAAGCGGAAGACCGCGTATTGCAGCGCGTCGCAACACCGGAGCTCAGTGCGTTCTACCATGAATTGCACGTGAGTCACGGCGTTGCCATTAAGGTGAATGCAACGGTTACCGAGTTTGCCGGTAATGATGCGGTCACCGAAGTCCGTTGCGGTGATGAGAAGATTGAGGCGGACCTCGTCATCGTCGGGATTGGCATAGTGCCGAACGTCGAACTTGCTGAGACAGCCGGTGTCGCCTGCGACAACGGTATTCTGGTTGATGAGCATTGCCGTACGTCAGAGTCTGACATCTACGCTGCCGGTGACTGCACCAATCATCCGAGTCCCTTGCTGCAGCGGCGACTCCGGCTCGAGTCGGTACCCAACGCGCTGGATCAGGGCAAAGTAGCTGCTGGCAACATGCTGGGCGGCGAGGAGATTCACGATGCCGTCCCGTGGTTCTGGAGCGACCAGTACGGACTGAAATTGCAGATGGTCGGGTTCTCGTCAGACGGCGAAACGCACGTCCTGCGCGGCGACATGCGTGATAAGAAATTTGCAATTTTTCATCTGAACGGCGAACGGATCGTTGCAGTAGATGCCGTTAACGACCCGCAAAGTTTCATCGTCGGCAAACGGCTGTTCGGCAAAAAAGTTAACGCTGAGCTGCTGGAAAATCCGCAAACAGACATTCGTACCCTTATCCAGCAGCAGTAAAATATACTTCGCGATCAATGCGTTTCCTGCGTCACGGTGCTATCGAAGGCTGGCGTAAACGCGGCGCTGGAGACATCAGTGACACGGAACTTCGTTGGCGTCAAGTTCACTATCACGCAAAAAGTTGCTCAAAAAAGCCGCTGTAATCGCGATAGTCGTGCGGCTTGATCAGGTAGTCGTTCGCGCCAAACTGCAGGGACAGTTTCCTGTCATTGTCATGCGTTGAGCTGGTGAGCATCATCACCATCGGTTTCTCTTCGAAGTCTGGCAGGGCCCGCATCTGTTTTAATACATCGAAGCCGGGCATCAGTGGCATGTTGATGTCGAGCAAGACAACGGCCGGGAATGGCGCATCGCCGGCGATGACAGATTCAAGGTAGTCGAGAAACTGGCTGCCGTCCTCGAACGCCATGAAAGGGTTTGTTATGGGCGACTTTTTCAAGCCGCGCTCGGCGGCTTCGCGGTCCAGTTCATCATCGTCAACCATGACGATCGGCTGGTCCGGCCCCATCGGGCCAAGGCGAACTTCAGTTTGCATTGCGGTCGTTGTTGCCCGTGAAAAATTTAGCGGAGCTGGCGCTCTGGCAGCAGTATAAACAGACCGTAAGATAAAGAATAAAGTTTTGGCGCAGCTGCGCACGAGAAATCCGCTACGGTTGCGGCGGCAACGGGCCGCTGGCCCTTGAGACCTTGTATCGATGGGGCATGCTATTCTCTGGCGCTGCCGTGATCCTGCGCGTCCGATGCGGTGATCCCGCTGCCTGTCCCGATTCCTGCCTGCGGAGGATTCAGATGCAACGTCGTTCTGCCTGTTTGGCCCTCGCCGATCCGGTCGTGACCATTGAAAAATTGCACAGGCTTGAGCGCGGCGGAAAGCGCGACATCACCTGGCGCTATTTACAACGCGCAGGCGGCACCGCCATGGCGGGCACACAAGATCCGCGTAGCGAATCTTGAACGTGCCAGTTGCCTCAGCTGTGATCAGATCTGCCAGACGAATGTCCTTAAAACGGCGGGCATTTTCAAGAAGCGTCGCCTTGCTTGCCGCGCTTTGCATTTCAGCTTTTCAGTTTGCCTGCACAGGTCCGGACGCTTCCGGCAGCGTCACGGTCGCTGTTGCCGCAAATTTTTACGAAACCGCCGCCGCAATCGCGCACTCGTTTGAACAGGAACAAGGAATCAAGGTAACACTGGTCAGTGGTTCCACCGGCAAGCTGTTTGCGCAGATCCGAAACGGTGCGCCGTTCGATGTATTCCTGTCGGCCGATGAAACACGGGCGATCGCGCTCGAAGATGCCGGCCTCGCAGTGGCGGGGAGCGGCTTCGTCTACGCCGTCGGCCGGCTGAGCCTGTGGAGTCGCGATCCGCTGCGCTTGCACAGCAATGGTGAAGAGGTGTTGCGCGCCGGCAATTTCGCGCGCCTTGCAATCGCGAATCCCGCGCTTGCTCCGTACGGTGCAGCCGCGCGTGACGTGCTGCTGGCACTCGGTGTCATGGCATCGCTCGAAGACCGGATCGTTACCGCCGAGAATGTAGCGCAGGTGTACGCGATGGTCGCCACCGGCAATGCGGAGCTTGGCTTGCTGGCTCGCGCGTCACTGGTCAGTCCATCGAATACCGTGAAGGGAAGTCGCTGGGACGTGCCAGCCGCGCTGCACGCACCCATCCGGCAACGCGCGGTGCTTTTGCAACGCGCCGCGAACAACCGCGATGCGCAGTCGTTTTTCCGGTATCTTCAATCGCCCGGCGCCATCGGCATTATCAAGACAGCGGGATATGACACGGAGTAGCAGGCATGCCTGACCTTGGCCCGCTGTGGCTGAGCATTGCACTGGCAGGCGCGACAACCGCGCTGCTGCTGTTGCTGGGCACGCCGCTCGCCTGGTGGCTAGCGACCACCCGCTCACGCCTGCGTCCTGCAATCGAAGCGGTAACGGCGCTGCCGCTGGTGCTGCCGCCGACCGTGCTGGGTTTTTATTTCCTGATCTTGCTCGGCCCGGCGTCGCCGGTCGGCGCATTCTGGGTGCGCGTAACCGGCGAGGCCCTGACGTTCTCGTTCAGTGGTCTCGTCGTCGCTTCGCTGTTTTACTCGCTGCCGTTCATGGTGCAACCGCTGCAGCGGGCATTCGAAAGTATTGGCCGCGCTCCGCTAGAGGCTGCTGCCAGCCTGCGCGCCTCGCCGCTCGATACATTTTTTGCTGTTGTCGTGCCGCTTGCTCGTCGCGGATTCCTGTCGGCTGGCGTATTGACCTTCGCTCATACTATTGGCGAGTTTGGCGTCGTGCTTATGGTTGGCGGCAATATTCCCGGCAGAACGCGCGTCATCTCTATCCAGATTTACGAGCACGTCGAAACGCTGAACTACGCCGCCGCGCACGTCCTGTCCGCCGGCCTTCTGCTCTTTTCGTTTATCGTTTTGCTTTTCGT
>JBATFU010000290.1:0-6559 GCA_049665065.1 Woeseia sp.
GCACCCGGCTGGCCCGCGCCAGCGCCAGCGCCATTAGCCGGTCGACAACGCCCGGCCAGCCGCCCGATGCCTGGTGCAAGGTCATGCTGACGACGTCCGGCAATACTTTTTCGGGATTGGCGCAACCGCCGGCCATCAGTTTGCTGTGGACGTAACGCGAAGACTCCTCATCGTCCATCGGCAACAGATTAAATGTGCCCATCAGGCGCGACGCAATTGATGTCATGCCAGCTGCATTTACGATATCGCTGATATCCCGGTTGCTGCTCAGCACAATGCGAAGCGCACTGACTTCGCCAACGTCGATGGTCGACAGTTCGTTCAACACCTGCAGGGCGTTGGGATTCAGGTCCTGGGTGTTTTCGATGATGAGCAGCGGCGCATCGTGCATCGCTGCCTGCTGCATCACGTAAACGCGCAAGAGGTTCATCATTTCAGTAACGGATTCAAGCTTGAGTTCGAATCCAAACTCACGAATGATGCGGTCCAGCATGGCTAAAGCTTCAAGACCTCGGCCATCGACGACCGCAACTGCGGTGTCTTCATGCAGTGACGCAACGAAATGGTGGATAATTGCAGTTTTGCCGGACAGCGGGGGGCCCTGCAACAAACCGACGCCACGCGGGCTTTGCCAGACGGAACGCAGGAACTCTGCCGCGGCGTGTTGCCCCTGGTAGTGAACGAACGTCAGGGGCTGGCCGTGCGTGCGAAAGGGTTGCTCGGCAATCCCCGCTTTGCTCAATTCCATTGCTGAACCCGGCTCCAGTGAAACATTTTTATTAGCATTCAATAACTTCGTCATCTTTTTTAGAGTAATTGCTTGACAAAATTCTTCGAGAAGAGTCTACGATGAGTCCCGCACCCTGTAAATACTTGGAATCATTAGACTATTAATGGGCTGCAGGATCGAAACTCGGTCATGTATGTTGTTAGGTAACGCTCCTTAGTAACTGATTTTTAATACATATTATTTAGTCAAATTGTGGATCATTATGTATAAATCGCATCCGGGCAGGAGCTAACACCTTGGTTCCATTGCTTTCTGCTTCGTCGCTTGCGCTGTTGCGCGGTGAGCGTCTGTTGTTTCGCAACGTGAATTTTGCGCTGAATGCGGGCGACGCGTTGTTAATCGAAGGAGCCAACGGCTCAGGCAAGACAAGCTTGTTACGTGTAATCGCTGGTTTGCTGGACCCCGAAGAAGGCGAAGTGGCCTGGCGCGGCAACAGCATCCGCCAACAGCGCCAGACATATTGCGGCAACCTTGTCTGGTACGGGCACCTGAGTGGCTGCAAGCGTGACCTGACCCTGCTCGAAAACCTGCGGTGTGAGCAATCACTTCGACCCCAGAAATCTGTCACGTTCGCCACGGTGATAACGCGCCTCGGGCTCGATGACCTCGTCGAACTGCCGGTACGCGCGCTCAGTGCAGGACAACAGCGTCGCGTCGCGCTTGCGCGGCTGCTGTTGAGCGCTGCACCGCTATGGCTGCTGGATGAGCCATTGACGAATCTCGACCGCGCCGGCCAGCAGCTGGTAACGGACATGCTCAGCGAACACCTCGCAGCGGGCGGGCTCAGCGTGATGGCATCCCATCACGGTGTCGCGCCGGATCTTCCCGTTCAAAGGCTCACGCTGTCATGACAGTGGCTACGGAACCCGGACTTTTCGCCGGCTTTATTGCCGTACTGCGACGGGATCTCCTGCTCGCGTGGAAACGGCCTGGCGACGTACTTAATCCGCTATTTTTCTTTGCCGTTGTCAGCGCCTTGTTCCCGCTCGCCGTGGGCCCCGATTCGGAGTTGCTTGGCATCATCGGCCCCGGTGTCGTCTGGGTCGCCGCACTGCTTGCTGCGCTGCTGTCGCTCAACAGCCTGTTTCTCGGCGACTTTGAAGACGGCAGCCTCGAGCAGCTGTTGCTCAGCCCGCAGCCGCTGCCTTTGCTGGTGCTTGCCAAGTCCATCGCGCACTGGATTCTTAGCGGCTTGCCGCTCGTCATTGCCGCGCCGTTCGTGGCACTCAGTTACAACCTGCCGGCGGCGAGCCTGCTGGCGATGCCGGCAACACTGCTGCCCGGCACTCTGAGCCTCAGTCTGATCGGCACCGCGGGCGCGGCGCTGACCGTCGGTCTAAATCGCGGCAACGCGCTGCTGAGCCTGCTGGTTCTGCCACTGGCGATGCCGGTGCTGATTTTTGGCGCACGCACTGTGGCGCTGGCAGCGAGCGGCGATACCGTGACGGCGGGCCTGTATTTCCTCGGCGGCTATTGCATCCTCGCGCTATCACTCGCACCATTCGCCAGCGCTGCCGCGCTACGTATTAGTAATGAGTAACTCGTTTTTCATGTGGACCTTCTTTCACAAGCTGGCGTCTCCGCCACATTTTTATCGTCTTTCTGCCCTGTTTATCCCGTGGCTTTTCGTCCCGGGCATCCTGCTTGCAGCGTACGGCGTATATGCCGGCCTGTTCGTCGCACCGGAAGATTACCAGCAGGGCGATGCGTTTCGGATTATTTACGTGCACGTGCCGGCGGCCTACCTGTCGCTAATGGCGTATTCGATCATGGCGATTTCTGCCGGCATCGGGCTCATCTGGCGCATGAAGCTCGCGCATGCCGTTGCTGCCGGCGCAGCACCGCTCGGGGCCTGGTTTACGTTTCTGGCCCTCGCCACGGGCTCGATCTGGGGCCGACCGATGTGGGGAACCTGGTGGGAGTGGGGCGATCCAAGACTTACGTCTGAATTGATCCTGTTGTTCCTTTACTTCGGGTACATGGCGCTGCGCGCGGCGATCGATGATCCCGCGAAAGCAGATCGGGCCAGCGCGGTACTGGCACTGATTGGCGCAGTAAATGTTCCAATCATCCACTACTCGGTTTCCTGGTGGAGCTCCTTGCACCAGGGACCTACGTTGATCCGCGAGGGCGGACCGGCGATTCAGTCAGAAATGCTGTACCCGCTGCTGGCAATGATATTGAGCTTTACGTTGTTGTTCGGCGCATTGCTGCTGATGCGGGTACGGACAGAAGTTTTGTTCCGGGAGCGACGCGCCCGGTGGGTGCGGGAGTTGCTGAAGCCGGACGAGGGAGACCGTTGATGGAACTTCTAACGATGGGAAAATACGGAGTCTACGTATGGACTTCGTTCGGCCTGGCATTCATGGTCGTTATTACCTGCGTCGTGCAGGCGCGCCGCAGGCACCAGGCTGTACTTCGTGACATCAGAAATCGACTAGAGATTATGGGAAATACCGAGTGAAACCGAGACAGCAAAGAATGTTGGCCGTGGGCCTCGCTGCAGCCGGTGTGCTTGTGGCCACCCTTTTGACGCTGCGCGCCTTCAACGAAAACATGATGTTCTACGTCGACATATCAGAAGCCGTCGCAGGCGAAGTGCCCGCGGATCGCAACTTCAGGGTCGGCGGGCTCGTGGTAGAAAAGAGTCTGCGACGTGAACCCGGTGATCTGGAGGTGCTGTTCGACCTTACCGACCTCGACAGCCAGCTAACGGTGCGATATGCGGGCATCCTGCCCGATCTGTTTCGCGAAGGTCAGGGCATCATCGCGCACGGGCAAATGAACGACTCCGGCGAGTTCGTTGCCGACGAAGTGCTGGCAAAACACGACGAGAACTACATGCCGCCGGAAGTTGCCGATTCACTGAAGAAACATGCTGCGGCCAAAGAGGCGGCAAAGGCTGCCGGCGGCACCGCGCAATGATTCCTGAAATCGGCCATTTCGCGCTGATCCTCGCATTGGCACTTGCCGCTTGCCAGGCGGTTTATCCGCTGCTTGGCGCCTGGCGCAATGACGCCTCGATGCTGGCCGTGGCCCGGCCGGCGGCGCTCGGCCAATTGTTGTTCGTCATCGTCGCATTTGCCTGCCTCGCGGCGTCGTTTCTCGCGAACGATTTCTCGGTACTCTACGTCGCCAACAACTCGCAACTCGCACTGCCAACGGTCTACAAGATATCGGCCGTGTGGGCGGCGCACGAGGGTTCGCTGCTGCTCTGGATATTGATTCTTGCTCTGTGGACGTTTGCGGTTGCGCGTTTCAGCAGTACCCTGCCAGCCGCGTTTTCTGCGCGCGTCATCGGTGTGCTTGGTCTGCTAAGCGTGGGCTTCCTGTTGTTCACCTTGCTGACATCGAACCCGTTTGAACGCCTGATTCCGGCGCCAGTGGACGGTGCCGATCTGAATCCGCTGCTGCAGGATCCGGGGCTCGCGATTCATCCACCGATTCTCTATACCGGATACGTGGGTTTTTCCGTTGCGTTCGCGTTTGCAATTGCCGCGATGCTGAGCGGCAACCTTGATCGCGCCTGGGCCCGCTGGACCCGGCCCTGGACCACCTGGGCGTGGCTGTTCCTGACCGTCGGCATTGCGCTCGGCAGCTGGTGGGCCTACTACGAGCTCGGCTGGGGCGGCTGGTGGTTCTGGGATCCCGTCGAGAATGCGTCGTTTATGCCGTGGCTCGTGGGCACTGCACTCATTCATTCTCTCGCAGTTACCGAGAAGCGCGGCTTGTTCAAAAGCTGGACGCTACTGCTCGCGATCGCGGCGTTTTCGTTGAGCCTGCTCGGCACCTTTCTCGTGCGCTCCGGCATCCTGGTCTCGGTGCATGCTTTTGCTACGGATCCGGCACGCGGCGTTTTTATCCTGGCATTTCTCGTCGTTGTCATTGGTGGCGCGCTGACCGTGTATGCGTGGCGCGCGCCGAATCTTGACTCCGATGCCGGCTTCCGCGCGTCCTCGCGCGAGACGTTCCTGCTGCTGAATAACGTGTTGCTGGTGATCGCTGCGACGCTAATTCTGCTGGGCACGCTGGCACCACTGATCGTCGAGGTATTTAACGCGGGCAAAATTTCGGTCGGCGCACCCTGGTTCGAATTCGCCTTCATTATTCCGATGATACCGCTGACATTGCTTGTCGGTATCGGCATGCACACTGCGTGGCGCCAGCAGCCCTGGCTGCCACTCGCCAGACAACTGCGTATTCCCGCCGCAATCGCGATCGTTGTCGGGCTGATGATTCCTTTGCTCGTATATGGACGACTGGGCCTGCTGCTGGCGGTTGGCAGCGTTTCCGGCGTCTGGCTGATCTTGAGCTCACTACTACAGCCATGGCGTTCGCTGCGCCGTGCGCCCGGTACGCCGGCGATCACGCGCAGCGCCCTCGGCATGTCCGTGGCGCATTTCGGCGTGGGTGTGTTCGTGCTCGGCGTCGCAATCGTGTCGGCGTTCACGATTGAGAAAGACATGACGCTCGGCATCGGCAAGTCCGTTGACGTCGCCGGCTATCAGTTTTCGCTGGAGAACCTGAAAGACGTTGAAGGCCCGAATTACAGCGCGCTTGAAGGTGAAATCGAAGTCAGGAAGAACGGCGAGTTTGTCACGACGCTGCGCCCGCAAAAGCGCACTTATCGCGTCCAGCAAAGCCCGATGACAGAGGCCGGTATCGACGCGGCCTGGTATCGCGATCTGTTTGTCGCCCTTGGCGATCCGCTCGGCAATAACCTGTGGAGTGTCCGCATCCAGTACAAGCCGCTGATCCGCTTTATCTGGCTTGGCGCATTTATCATGGCCTTTGGAGGCGCGATAGCGGCCAGTGACCGCCGCTATCGTGTCAATGCCGCGGCGCGCGCCGCAGACGCTGCCCTGGCGGGAGAACGTGCCTGATGTGGCGTTACCTGGGGCCGGTCGCTGTATTCGCGTTGATGATCCCGATTTTCCTCATCGGACTGAATCGCGATCCGTCGGCGCTGCCTTCACCCTTCCTCGGTAAACCGGCACCGCAGTTTACGTTGCCGACGCTCGCCAATCCGGACACCACACTGAGCAGCGATGAATACGCCGGACAGTTAGTCATCATGAATGTGTGGGCAACGTGGTGCGTAGGCTGTCGTCAGGAGCATGCCTACCTGATGGAGCTGGCAAAGGGCGGTGCCATCCCGATTTACGGCCTCAACTGGCGCGACAACCGCAGTGACGCGCAGCGCTGGCTGGCGCAGCTTGGCAATCCCTACGTCAAATCCGGATTTGATGCCGATGGTCGCGTCGGGATTGACTGGGGCGTGTACGGTGCCCCTGAGACGTTCCTGATAGCGCCGGATGGCAGCGTTGTTTACAAGCACCTCGGTCCGCTGAATGACAGTATCTGGCAACGTGACTTCGTGCCGCGCATTGACGCGGTCAACAAGGATCCGTCATGAACAAGTTGCTGATCCTTACCTGCGCGTTATTGGCTTCGAGCCTGGCGCTGGCAATCGACACCGGCATCGCATTTGACGATCCGGCGCTGCAGGCGCGCTACGAACATCTCATCGAGGAAGTGCGCTGCCTCAAGTGCCAGAACCAGAACCTCAGGGACTCGAACGCGTTTCTCGCTGCGGACCTGCGCCGCGAGATTCGTCGATTGCTGGCGGAAGGCAAATCGGACGCACAGATTTACGATTTCCTGGTTGAGCGCTACGGCGAATTCGCGCTGTATCGGCCGCAAAAGAGCGGCAAGACACTGATCCTCTGGCTGGCGCCTGCGCTGCTGCTGCTTGGCGGCGCCTTCATC
>JBATFU010000291.1:0-1696 GCA_049665065.1 Woeseia sp.
AGCGTTCAGTGTGTTCGTCAACAGCTTAACCTCGTGGCAGCGAGAGAACGGGCCGGAACTCGCCGGCGCGGCTGGGAGCATAGCAGTCAGCAGCGGAATTGGCTCAGGCTTTCGTGTAATCTTTGCCATCGGCAGCGGCGCTAAGCCGTAGTCCAAAAGGGAGATTTGGCATGCGCGTGACCGTTCCTCCGCTGGCAGATCGTCGCCGGGAGAGTCGTTTTTTTTCAGCCATGGCAATGGTCATGGCTAATGTCGTATTCGTCGGATTTTTCCGTACCTACTATCTCAGCGGCTGGTTTCCACAGACCGCAGCCCGGGCGGCCCCGGAAAATTATTTCAACCTGCACGGGGCGGTTTTCACGGCCTGGATGATGCTGCTCGTTTTGCAAACCACATTTGTTCGCACTGGCTACATGAACCTGCATCGCAGTATCGGCATTGCCGGCGTGTTCCTCGCCATCATGCTGGTCCTGTCCGGAATCTACGCTGCGTTGCTTGCTGCAAGTCGCCCGGGTGGCTTTATCGGCGTACCGGTGCCGCCCGGGATGTTCCTTGTCGTGCCATTGGCCGATGTGCTGTTGTTTGGTGTGTTTGCAGCGATTGCCTATAGCGAACGGCGCGGCAAAAAATCTCACAAGCGCTGGATCATGCTGGCTACGGTAAATCTGCTGGGAGCTGCGTTCGCCCGCATCCTGCCGGCGGCATGGCTGACCGACATAAGCTTCCTGCTTATCTACGTGTTCGTGAACCTGTTTATCGTGGCACTGGCAATGTGGGACCTGAAGACGCTTGGCCGCCTGCATCCGGTAACCCTGTGGGGCGGACTTGTTGTCATCGCCAGCCAACCGTTGCGCATGGTGCTCGCAAACACGGTGGCCTGGCAGGCGTTTGCGGATTGGGCAATAGGACTCATTGCCAGGAGCTAGTTCGCAGCCGGCCGGGCGTCGTGTTTCAGGCGCATCACTTTTGCACGATTCACGTACAACAGATCGCTGATTTTCAACACCAGTGAATCTTCGTGTTTACTGAGACGGCCATCGGCGAAGGCGATTCTCCACAACAGATCGACGACGCCAAGTTTCTCATCTTCACTGAGGCTGTTGTGCAGGAGCTGCGTAACGCGACTGATTTCCACCAGTTCTTCCGCTTCTTCGTGCGCCATGTTTGCCAGGTTACTGGCTTCGTCGGCGCTGAACCTGAAATGTTGCTTGATGAGGTCAAGCAACAGATCGAATTCCGATTCAGAAAAATCATTGTCGGCGCGAGCAACGTCGACCATCAGCACCGCGGTGGCAAGCTGTATGGCATGCTGACGGTCTGCAGGACTGGATTCATGGCTGCTCTCGGGAGCCAGGGCATTGGTTACGTGCTTGACAAGGCGCTTAAGCATTAGATCTCCGGTTGTTCAGTGTCATCCTGATCAACAAGTGGCAAGAAAACGCGTTCTACAGGATTACTCAGGGTTTCAGAGTGCGCTTGCCGTTGTAAGGTTCCCATCTCGGCGTAGAATGATGACAGACGAGCCCGATCGAGCCAACCGTCAGTGCACCGGGGGCGCGGCTCGAGAAAGGAGGATGATTTCATCATGACCACCATAACCGCCGAGATGGAAGCCGAGCTGGTACGGCTGTTCAATCGATTCGATGTCAACAAAAACGGCTTCATCGAAGAGCGTGAGTTTGCGCAGATTCTTGAC
>JBATFU010000292.1:0-10289 GCA_049665065.1 Woeseia sp.
GGCTCGCGGTACTGCTCTCTACCGACCGCAAGGCCATCAATTTGCGCACCGTGGGTATCGCATTTCTGCTGCAGGTTACGATCGCGGCACTCATCATCTACGTGCCGTATGGGCGCGACGCACTGCAGTCCGTTGTTAACGGTGTGCAGCACGTTATCAACTACGGCAACGACGGCATTGAATTTGTGTTTGGTACGCAGGCGAAGCAGAGCCTGGGTTTTACCATCGCAATTAACGTGCTGCCGGTCATCGTCTTCTTTTCGGCACTGATGTCCGTGCTGTACTACCTCGGCATCATGCAGCGCGTGGTGGGCGTACTGGGTGGCGGGCTGCGCAAGCTGCTCGGTACGAGCGAAACCGAATCAATGTCGGCTGTGTCAAATGTGTTTGTCGGGCATACCGAGGCGCCACTGGTCGTCAAACCCTATCTGGCGACGGTCAGCAACTCCGAACTGTTTGCGATCATGACCGGCGGCTGCGCAACTATCGCGGGTGCCGTAATGGCAGCGTATGCGTCGATGGGCGTGGATCTGAAATTCCTGATCACCGCGAGCTTCATGGCGGCGCCGGGCGGGCTGCTAATGGCCAAGCTCATGATGCCGGAGACTTCATCCACGGCCGGCACCTTCGATGCAGAGCTTGCGGAGGATGAACGCGCCGTCAACATTTTCGAGGCCATCGGCAACGGCGCGGCAACCGGACTGACGCTCGCGCTAAACGTCGGCGCCATGTTGCTCGCGTTCGTGGCGATGATCGCTTTGCTTAACGGCATGCTCGGCGGCATCGGCGGCTGGTTCGGCGTTGAGGACCTGACGCTGCAGTTCCTGCTCGGCAAATTGTTCGCGCCGATCGCCTTCCTGATCGGCGTGCCCTGGGACGAGGCGAACATCGCCGGCAGCCTGATTGGCCAGAAAACCATCATCAACGAGTTTTATGCTTACGCGAATTTCGTGCAGGTCAAGGAGACGCTGTCAGAGCAGACGCAGGTGATCGTCACTTTCGCGCTGTGCGGCTTTGCGAATCTTGCATCGATCGCGATCCTGCTCGGTGGGCTGGGTTCGATCATGCCCAGTCGCCGCCGCGATATCGCGCAGCTTGGTCTGCGGGCGGTGATTGGAGGTACACTGGCCAACCTGATGAGCGCGTCGCTTGCCGGGATTTTCTTCAGCCTGTAACACGAAACGCGCGATTTACGAGGAGACACGATGGGCAGGGCAGTCATTCTGGTACTGGATTCGTTTGGCATTGGCGCAACCGATGACGCGCCAGAATTCGGCGATACCGGCGCCAATACACTTGGCAGCATCGCGCGCTATCGCCTGGACAAAAAAGGCGTGGCGCTGAATATGCCGAACCTCGCAAAGCTTGGCCTGTTTCACGCAGCGCGTGACAGCGCAGGCGAATTCCCGGCAGGCACGGAAACGGATGTCGATATCGTTGGTGCCTACGGTTTTGCGGAAGAGCTGTCGAGCGGCAAGGACACACCGAGCGGCCACTGGGAGATTGCCGGCGTGCCGGTCCTGTTCGAGTGGGGTTACTTCAGGAAAAAAACCGACACGTTCCCGGACGAGCTGCTCGAGAAACTGATCGAGCGCGCGAAATTGCCGGGCGTGCTGGGCAACTGTCATTCGTCCGGTACGACGATCATTGCCGAGCTCGGCGCAGAGCATATGAAAACCGGCAAACCCATCGTCTACACATCGGCCGACAGCGTCTTCCAGATTGCCGCGCACGAGGAGAGCTTCGGGCTCGAGCGCCTCTACGAACTGTGTGACATCGCGCGCGAGCTGGTTGACGAATACAACATCGGTCGCGTGATCGCACGGCCCTTCGTCGGCACAAACAGCAGTAACTTCCAGCGCACCGGCAATCGCCGCGACCTGACAACCCCGCCGCCATCAGACACCGTGCTCGACAAGCTCGCGGCGAGCGGCGGCGAGGTGATTAGTATCGGCAAGATTTCAGACATCTATGCGCACCAGGGCATCACTAAAAAGATCAAGGCGACCGGCAACCCGGCGCTGTTCGATGCCACGCTCGAGGCGTTTGCCGATGCGCCGGATCGTTCGATCGTCTTCACAAACTTCGTGGACTTCGACATGTTGTACGGTCATCGACGCGACGTGCTCGGTTATGCCGCGGCGCTTGAGTATTTTGACAGCCGCCTGCCCGAGCTTCTCGAGATGATGGGCACGGACGATTTGCTGTTTATTTGCGCGGACCACGGCTGTGACCCAACCTGGGAGGGCTCGGATCACACGCGCGAACATATCCCGGTACTGGCCTACGGCAACGCGGTCGCGGTTGGGCCGCTCGGCAAGCGCAAGACGTTTGCAGACATCGGCCAGACGCTGGCGGAGTTTTTTGACCTTGACGCGATGGATTTTGGCGAGAGCTTTTTGAAATCCGTCAAAGCCGCCTGAACGGTTGTGCCACTGCAGGAACCCTAGGGATACTCGCAGCGCCCGCTGCGGCAATAGGCGGCCAGCGGCTTGTCATCGCCAACCGGTTCGCAGGGAATCAACTCACCCGCGCGCTCGACCTGTTGGCGCGCCCAGTCCTGGTAAATTCGCAGGTAGGTCGTATTGACGCCGCTGTATTTGCAATAGGCGTCGTAAACGGCCGTGCAGTCAAAGCGCGATTCGCACTGAAACCATTGAGCCGACCATTCAATTTCCTCCTGGGGTTCGCCCTCGGTCGCACAGGCGCTCAGGAAAACCGGCAGAACAATGGCGAGCAGTCGGAAATGTTTCATTGGATTGGGCCTCCGGCCCGGGTTTACAGCGTGTGCGCGACGGCAGCGGCTGCGTCAGGTTCCTGCGAGCTGTCGTTCAGCAGGAATGCCTTGATCAAAATCAGATAGTCGGCGGCGCTGCTGATCGAGTTATGCGTGCTGCCCAGCAGAATACGTACGCTGACCTGTTCGATCGGAAACTGGCCTACGAGGTTCATCGCATGATGATGCGGCACAACGTTGTCGGTATCGGCAAGCAGCACGAGCACCGGCGCACGAATACGCGGCACGTAGTCAATCGATCGATACTTGTCGCGTAGCAGCAGCGAGACTGGCGCGAACGGGTACTCACCGCTGGCTACCGCCTCAAGACTGTCGAACGGCGTGACCAGGACCAGCTTCGATATTTCGCGATTTGCGGCGAGCCAGGTAGCAACGCCGCTGCCAAGACTGCGACCGATAACGGCAATTTGCTGGTGATCCTTGCGCGCCAGATCGTAGAGTGACGCGGCATCCGCGAAAATTGCCGATTCCGTAGGTTCGCCGCTGCTGCCGCCGTAGCCGCGATAGTTCATCAGGTAAAACGATGTGTCAGGCAACAGGTCCCGGAAACGTTCAATATTGTTGGCAACGTCTTCGCCATTGCCGCCGAAATAAAGTACCGCTTTGCTGCCCGCTCCGACTTTCCATACCTTGAGTGTCGCATCGCCATTCTGCAAAGCCACGATGTCGGCGTTCTCTGCCCGCACTTCGGCCGTTGGCAGGTACAGAAGCTTGTCCTGCGCAAAGTACAGCCAGCCACAGAGTCCCGTGTAGGCAACCAGTGCAGCAATCGAATAATGAACAAGCAGGCGCTTCATCGCGCGTCCCTCGATTTACAAAGTCAATTCAGGTCCTGATTTCGTTCCGCCAGCGCCGCCTGGATGCGTTCGGCGAGGGCGCCTGCCTCGCGCGCGATGCGGCCGGTATCCAGTGTGCGAAAAATTCCTTTATGCATCAGTACTTTGCCGTCAACGATCGTCGTCGCGACGTCCTGTTCGTCTGCAACGTACACAAGATGCGACATGACGTCGTACGTGGGTACGAAGTGCACGTCATCAAGCGAAACCTGGATCAGGTCAGCGCGCAAGCCGGGTCGCAGCTCGCCGACCACGCCGGCGAGGCCGATCGCTTCCGCGCCGCCGCGGGTTGCCATCTTCAGTACGGTTTGTGCTGACATGACCTCCGGGTCCATGCGATCCACTTTCTGCAGAAACGCGGCAAGCCGCATCTCTTCCCACATATCGAGGTCGTTGTTGCTTGCGGCACCGTCGGTGCCAAGACCCATGCGCACGCCTGCGCGCAGCATCTCCGTGACGGGCGAGATGCCCGAAGCAATCTTCATATTCGATGTCGGGTTGTGAATGACACCGACCTGCTTCGCGGCGAGGATCGAAATCTCTGCGGCCGTGGGCCACACGACATGTGCGCCGATGGTTGGCCCGTCGAAAAACCCGAGATCGTTAAAGAATTCGATACTCGTCTTGCCGTAGGTCTGCTTCGAGTACTCGAGCTCGAACGGCGATTCGGACAGGTGAATGCTGATCGGTGCGCCGAGCTCGTTGGCAGCGGCACGCGTCGCGGCGAGTTGTTCCGCGTTCAGCGTGTAATTGGCGTGCGGCCCGAAAATCGGCGTGATGCGACTGTTGACGCCCTGCCAGCGCTTGATAAATGCACTGCCTTTTTCAAGCGAGTCGCCGGCGCCTTCGGCATCCGGGCTGCGCTGGCCGATTACCGTGGCGGAAACGAGCGCGCGCATGCCGCACTGATCCACGACTTCGGCGATTACGTCGGGGTAGTAGTACATATCGACAAAGGTCGTCGTGCCGCCGCGAATCATTTCCCAGCAGGCGAGTTCGGTGCCGATACGCACAAACTCGCCATCGACGAATTCCACTTCAGCGGGAAAAATGTAGTTATTCAGCCAGTCCATCAGCGCGAGGTCGTCGGCGACGCCGCGCAGCAGGGTCATCGCAGCATGCGAATGGCCGTTGATGAGGCCGGGCATCACGACGCGGTTCGTCCCGTCGAGTGTTTCGGCCGCCTGGTAACGCTCGGCGATAGCCGCCGCATCGCCAATGGCAATGATGATGCCGTCGTCGATAGCAACGGCGCCATCAATAACCATGGAGTCATTCGCGTCCATGCTGACGATGTAGTCCCCGCCGACGATCAGGTCGATCTGCTGGCGATCGCCGTCAGCAGCGCCCGCAACCTCCGTATCCTGCGACGGGCCGCCACAGGCCGCGAGGACAATCGAGAGTGCCAACAGGCGGGCTAGCCCTGCGCTATTGCTGCGTCGTGTCATCAAACCTGCACCGGTGGCCCAAACGTGGCCGCATTGTAACCCGGCGTGCCTGTGGCGCGGGCGATTACAGGCATCATTCGGTCAATTTTCGAGCACGACTTTGAAAGTTTCTGCTGTGATCGAGTTCAGGTCGAAAAAATGATGGACCCAAGCCGGCAAAAAAAAGAGCCGGTCGATGACCGGCTCCTGGCTGACTGCAATGCGGGACAGTTCAGAAGGATTTGGTTAGGCGCACTCCAAACTCGCTCGCGTCATTGCTCAGGATACGCAGAATGTAGTCGCTGACGTAAAGCGCTGCCTCCGTGTATCGCTCATCGGTGATATTCCTGCCATACAGCGCGGCAGACCAGGTTTCATCCGCCGACAAGTACGCAATGTTCGCGTTGATGATGCTGCGGTCCTCGATCCTTGTGAAGCGGCTTGGGTCGTCTGTTGGCTCGCCCCACATGTCGTCACGATACGAGTAATCGGCGCGGAAGGTGAGTGTGGCGCCGCCCTGCAGCGGAACCTCGAACTCCGGACTCAGCGAATACGTGAGATCCGGCGTTAACGGTGCTACGCCCTTCAGGCCCGAAACTGGATCACGGTCCACATCGACGTCGATATAGCCGAGTGTCGCATGCAGGCGGAAATTGTCGGCAAAGAGCATCGTGCTCTCCCATTCGAAGCCGGTTGAAGTCTGATCGACGACGACCGCAAAAGTTGAAAATCCGCCGGAACTCGACTCGCTGACCTGGTAGGGCAGATCGGTGTAATTGGTGTAAAACACGGCGGCGCTCATCTGCAGCCAGTCGGCGACCTGGCCCTTGATGCCGGTTTCGTAATTCACTGCAGTGATATTTTTCGTCGCCACGAAACAGTTCGGGTTGCCGAACAGGCAGAACGGGCGGGCCGGGAACTGGCCGGACTGGTAACCGCTCTGAATCGTGCCGTAGACGTTCAAGCCGTTGCCTAGGGTGAAATTGGCTGACAGGTCCCAGCTCAGTTCATCGAAGTTCGCCTTGCCGAAAACGTCGCCAATGCAGCATTGCGTGTACGCGTCTTTTGCATCGTCGGTATAGCGCAGGCCAGCGGCTACGCGCAGCGTGTCGGACAGATCAAAACCGAAGTTCCCGAAAATCGCGGTGCTTGTGATTTTTCCCGTCGTAATAAAGTCCGCGGGTCCGAAGGCCGCAAAGTTATAGCCATTTTGAAAATTGCCGCCGTCTTCCTTGAAGTAAAAAAGGCCCGACACGAAATCCCAGTTGCCGTAATCGCCGTTGACCTGGAATTCGACTGACGTCTGGTCCGCGTCACCGACCTCCGGATAAGAGAAAATGTCTGCCGGGAGGCTGTCGTCATCGAGTCCAGCCTTGTACTCGGAACTGCGAGTGCTGGCGATGACCTTACCGGACAGCTCTTCGTTGAAACTCCAGTCGACGGTTACCGCAAGACCCGATGCCTTGTTGCTGACGCGCGTCTGGCTCGCCTGCAGCGTGGCGTTATCGTAAGGATCGGACGGCAGATCGGCGTTGGTGTAGCCGAAC
This sequence comes from Woeseia sp., assembly GCA_049665065.1. Lineage (GTDB taxonomy): Bacteria > Pseudomonadota > Gammaproteobacteria > Steroidobacterales > Woeseiaceae > Woeseia. The sequence continues at coordinate 6,608 of JBATFU010000292.1, forward strand.
TCGGTGAACAGCGAAAAATCGCCAAACGGTGCTTCATCGATCAGCGTCGTGTAGGGGCGCAGTCCGCCTTTGCCATCATTTGCGTCGGCGGCGATGGTGATCGAGAAATCGTCGCTCGGGGCGTAGCGATAAGTGGCCCGGCCATAGACTTCCTGCATTTCGCCGACCTTGACGCCGGCATTCGGCAGGTTGACGAAATCACCGATACCCTCGCGGTTCTTAAAGCCACCGGTAAATGACATGGCGGACGTATCGGACAGAACCCAGTCCGCGTAAAAGTCGCCGTTCAGCCGCTCGCGCGAGCCCACTTCCAGGCTGACCTTGCCGCCAGGATCCGTTCCCGGTTTTTTCGTGATGATGTTAACGGCGCCGCCGATCGAGTTGCGGCCGTAAAGTGTGCCCTGCGGGCCACGCAGCACTTCAACCCGTTCGATATTGGACAGGCTCCAGTTCTGGCCCACCTGGCGTCCGAGGTATACGCCGTCAACGGACACGCTGACACCCGGATCAACGGCAATCAGGTGATCCTGGATGCCGATACCACGAATAAACACGTTAACAGACGATACGTGCCCCGCGGAGAAGCCGGTAACGTTCATGTTGGGCACGAATTTGCCGACGTCGTTAATGGATGTAATGCCCTGGGCCGCGAGCTTGGCGCCGTCAAAAGCGCTTACAGCAATCGGTACTTCATAGATGTTTTGTTCACGCTTTGTTGCCGTGACCGTGATTTCTTCGAACAGGCTGTCCTTTTCCTGTGCGTGCGGTGTGTTGCCACTGATGAGGCTGGCTGTCAGTGCGGCCAACAGCGCCAGTGATAGCGTAGATTTGCTCATGATCGTTTCCTTTTAAAAAGGCTTGTCGTTGTTGTCGCGGCGGCCGGCCCCGGCGTGTGTTTTGCAACTCGCGCCAGATCAGACAAGCTGGCAAGGCTGCCTCTGTGCTCTGTCACCAGTGCGGAGTGCCGTCGTTGATGTGGCGACATTCTAGCTCAAAGAGGTCGCGGGATGGCTGCCGTCGTACAGATCCCTGCCTGGTCGCAAACGGTCATGCGCCGCAGCGAGCCGCCTCTGCATTGCGCCTCACTGGCGAATCCTTTATTAATGCCGCATGCCACCAGAAACCGCACACTCCCGTCCGACCGCGCCCCGGGCCTTGCCGCGCTACGCTGCGCCTGCCGCTGGTGGGCTGTCACCTGAGATGCTGCGCGATTTTCGACGCGATGGCGTGCTGATCCTGGAAGACTTTGTTGACCTGGCTGCCTGCCAGGCGCTGATCGAGCAGGCACAGGTGCTCGTAGCAGACTTTGATCCCGCAGCACTGTCCAGCGTGTTCTCGACGACCGATCAGACGCAGCTCGATGATCGTTACTTCATCGAATCGGGTGACAAGATTCGTTTCTTCCTGGAAAAGGAAGCGTTCGATGAGAACGGCAAACTGCGCCAGCCAAAAGAACAGTGCCTGAACAAGATGGGTCATGCGATGCACGATCTGGACCCTGAGTTCGAGCGTTTCTCGCACGGTGACAAACTGGCAGCGCTTGCAGAAAGTATCGGCCTCAGCGACCCGGTGATCATCCAGTCGATGTACATTTTCAAACCGCCGCGCATTGGCGGGGAAGTCGTGTGTCACCAGGATTCGACGTACCTCTACACCGAGCCCGAGACCTGCACCGGCTTCTGGTTCGCGCTGGAAGACGCAACGATCGAGAACGGCTGCATGTATTTCATTCCAGGGCAGCACAAGGGCCCGCTGAAGCAGCGCAACTATCGCCTCGACGACAAAAGGCTCATCACGGAAACCGTGGACACAACGCCGTGGCCGGAGGCAGAAAAACTGCCCGCCGAAGCAAGCGCCGGTTCGCTGGTCATTTTTGACGGTCGCGCGCCGCATTTGAGCGGTCCGAACCGCTCCGCGCGTTCGCGCCACGCTTACACGCTGCACGCTATCGATCGCAGCGCGCATTACCCCGCCAACAACTGGCTGCAGCGCAGCCCGGAACTGCCGTTGCGCGGTTTCCGCTAAGGTCATCCCGATGCTGTTTACCGACGTAATTCGCAGCAAACGCGATGGCCACGAGCTGTCTGCCGAGCAGATCCAGATGCTGGTCGACGGCCTGACCGACGACAGCCTGCCGGCCGAGCAGGTGTCCGCGCTCGCGATGGCTATTTTCCTGAACTCGATGTCGTTCAAAGAATCCGGCTACCTGACAACGGCGATGGCGCAGTCCGGCACGGTGCTGGAATGGCAGGACCAGGGTCTCGACGGCCCGGTTGTCGACAAGCACTCGACGGGCGGTGTTGGCGACAAGGTCAGTTTCCTGCTCGCGCCGATCGTCGCGGCCTGTGGCGGCTACGTGCCGATGATTTCCGGGCGCGGCCTTGGCCACACGGGTGGCACCACCGACAAAGCCGAAAGCATTCCAGGCTATAACGCAACGCCTGACTTTGATCTGTTTCGCAAGGTCGTGCGTTCGACCGGCTGCGCGATTATCGGCCAGACCAAGGAACTGGCTCCCGCCGATCGCCGCCTGTATGCGATTCGCGATGTCACGGGCACCGTCGAGTCGGTGCCGCTGATCACTGCGTCCATTCTTTCGAAAAAAATTGCGGCGGGTCTCGATGCGCTTGTCATGGATGTCAAAGTTGGCAACGGTGCTTTCATGTCGAGCATGGCGCGTGCCGAAGAGTTATCGAGGTCGATCATCGGCACGGCGACGCGGGCAGGACTGAAAACCAGCGCGATTATCACCGACATGAACGAGGTGCTGGGGCTTACCGCCGGCAATGCGCTGGAAATTGCCGAGTCGATCGCCTACCTGCGCAATGACCATGCGGACGCAAGACTTGATGAAGTCACGCGTGCCCTGTGCGCGGAGATGCTGTTGCTCAGCGGCATCGAGCAAACGCAGGCAGCGGCGCTGCACAAAGTTGGCGAGGCCTTGAGCTCCGGTGCGGCCGCCGAGCGTTTCGCCAGAATGGTCGTCGAACTTGGCGGGCCGGCCGACTTCATGGACAAGCCGCAGCAACACCTGCCGCAGGCCCCTGTCACGCTGCCGGTGTACCTTGATGGCAGCGGCTACCTTGCCGCGGTCGATACCTTCGCGATGGGGAACGCGGTGATCTTTCTCGGTGGCGGGCGCCGCAAGCTGGGGGAGAAGCTGGACCTGTCCGTGGGCTTCTCTGACCTCGTGCCGACCGGCGCCGAGCTCGGGCCGGATCGGCCGGTTGCCGTGGTGCATGCGGCAACAGAGGCCAAGGCGGAGGGTGCCGCCGAGCTCGTCAGGAAGGCCTGCCGGATGAGCCAGGACCCGCCGGCAGCGCGCCAAGTGGTCCTGCAAACCCTCCACGCGGAATGACGGCCAGCGCCCCAGCGGGTATCCTTGCCGGGCTGTTTGTAGGTGGCGGCCAGCCACTGACCCACAGCCGCAAGTAGTTCACGAATAACAAAAATTGCCGGGCATGCGCCTGGCCAAACGGTTGGGCGGGAGCCCGACAGCACAGCCGGGCGTGCCCGGCCGGGGGTCAACATGTCAGGTGCCTGGATAGGTCTCGTCGGCATTGCCGTCATTCTCGGTATTGCCGTGTTGTTATCGGCAAACCGGCGCGCCATCAACCTGCGCGTCGTCGGCGCGGCGTTTGTGCTGCAGGTCGCGCTTGCGGCATTCGTGCTGTACTTCGAC
>JBATFU010000293.1:0-12154 GCA_049665065.1 Woeseia sp.
TGCGGTTGCCACGAGCCCGAACGACGTTGCCAGCATCGACATTCTCGATGCCAACAGCGCGACCGCCTCGATTGCTGCAACGACGAACGCCAACGAGTCGGGCCCGGCCGATGGTCAGTTCACGGTCACACTGACCACCGCGAGTGCCACCGCGACACTCGTTAACTACAGCGTTGCCGGTACCGCAACGGCCGGTTCAGATTACACTGCGCTCACCGGCTCGGTCTCAATCGCGGCGAACACGCTGACCGCAACGATCGACGTGACCGGCATTAATGACGATGCGCTGGTCGAAGGTACCGAGACCGTCGAGGTCACGCTGGACTCGACCGACAACGCCGGCATTACGGTGGCTACGAGCCCGAACGACGTTGCGAGCATCGATATCCTGGATGCCAACAGTTCCACGGTCAGCATCGCACCAACGACGGATGCGAACGAGAGCGGCCCTGTCGACGGCCAGTTCACGCTGACACTTTCGACCGCGAGTGCCACCGCGACGCTTATCAACTATTCGGTAGCAGGATCGGCTACTCCCGGCGGTACTGACTATGCGACGCTCGCGGGCGCTGTAACGATTCCGGCGAACACCTTGACGGCGACAATCGACGTTACCGGTATCAACATCGATGCCCTGGTCGAGGGCACCGAGACCGTCGACGTCACGCTCGACTCGACCGACAACGCCGGTATCACGGTAGCAGCGAGTCCGGGTGATGCTGCAAGCATCGACATACTCGATGCCAACAGCGCAACCGTGAGTATCGCCGCCACAACGGATGCGAACGAAGCTGGGCCAGTTAACGGTCAATTCACCGTCACGCAGTCAGCAACCAGTGCGACCGACACAATCATCTCTTACAACGTAACCGGCACGGCGACGGCAGGCGGTACGGATTACGCCAGTCTTAGCGGCAGCGTTACTGTGGCTGCAGGTGCCACAACTGCCACCATCGACGTCACCGGCATCGTTGCCGACGCTCTCGTCGAGGGCACAGAAACCGTTGTTGTAACGTTAACCGGCACCAGCAACGCTGGCATCAGCATTGCCCCCGGTCCGAATGACAGCGCCGCCATCAATATTCTCGACGCCGATAACGCCACGCTGTCGATCGCTGCTACGAGCGACGCAAACGAAGCCGGTCCGGTTGACGGGCAGTTTACGGTTACGCAGTCGGCGACCAGCGCGACGGATACGATAATCAGCTACACGGTCGGTGGCACCGCGACAGCGGGCGGCACTGACTATACGAGCCTATCAGGCAGCGTCACCGTACCTGCCGGCGCGACCACGGCCGCTATTGATGTCAGCGGCATCGTTGCCGATGCACTGGTCGAGGGCAACGAAACGATCATCGTCACGTTGACCGGCAGCAGCAACCCGGGCATCACTCTTGCCGCGGCGCCAAACGACACTGCGACGATCAACCTGCTCGATGCAGACAACGCCACGGTGTCGATTGCCGGCACGACCAATGCAAACGAAGCCGGTCCGGTCAACGGCCAGTTCACCGTCACGCAGTCAGCCACGAGTGCCACCGATACGGTTGTCAGCTACACCGTCGCGGGCAACGCGACGAGTGGCGTCGATTACACCGCGTTGAGTGGCAGTGTGACCGTGCCTGCCGGTGCGACGACTGCAGCGATCGATGTGACGGGCATAGTGGCCGACGCCCTGGTCGAAGGCGCTGAGGACATCCTGGTTACCTTGACCGGTACCAGCAATGCCGGCATCACGATTGCGGCCGGCCCGAATGACAGTGCCAGCATCGACATCCTGGACGCCGACAACGCCACCGTGTCGATCGCCGGCACGAGCGACGGCAACGAGACGGGACCGGTTAACGGCCAGTTCATCGTCACGCAGTCTGGAACCAGCGCGAGCGATACCGTTGTTAGCTACAGCGTCGCCGGCACGGCGACGAGCGGCACGGATTACACCGCACTTGCCGGCAGCGTGACCGTACCGGCCGGCGCAACGACGGCGACGATCGACGTCACCGGCATCGTCGCGGACGCGCTGGTCGAAGGCAGTGAGACGGTTGTCGTCACGCTGACGGGCACCAGCAATCCGGCGATCACAATCGCGGCGACACCGGACGACGCGGCGACAATCAGTATTCTCGATGCCGACAACGCCACTGTCTCGATCACGGGAACCAGTGATGCCAATGAAGCAGGCCCGGTCGACGGCCAGTTCACTGTCACACAGTCGGCGGCCAGTGCGACTGACACAGTGATCAGCTACACCGTCGGTGGCACCGCCACCGCAGGCACTGATTACACGAGCCTGGCAGGCACCGTGACGATTCCTGCTGGTGCGACGACCGCACCGATTGACGTAACAGGCGTAGTCGCGGATGCACTGGTAGAGGGCAATGAATCGATTGTCATCACCGTAACCGGGACCAGCAATCCTGGCGTTTCACCTGCCGCTGGCCCGAACAACGTGGCAACCATCAACCTGCTCGATGCAGACGCCGCCACTGTCAGCATCGCGGCAACGACAAACGGCAACGAAGCAGGCCCCGTGGACGGCCTGTTCACAGTGACGCAAAGCACGCCGAGCGCGAATGACACGGTGCTGAGTTACACCGTTGCGGGTACTGCAACGGCGGCGAACGATTACACGGCGCTCAGTGGCTCGGTCACGATCGCCGCCGGTGCTTCGACGGCCGGCATCGTCGTTCCGGTCATTGATGATGCCGTTTACGAAGGTATTGATGAAACCGTCATCGTCACGCTGACCAGTATCACGGCGAGTGACCCGGGCGTCACGATCGACGGCGCCGCAAATGATGCCACTGTAAGCATCAGCGACAACGATTCCGCAACGGTCAGCATTGCCGCGACGACCAACGGTGCCGAGCAGGGACCGATAGACGGCGTATTCACGCTCACGCAAAGCGCTGTTGCGCCGAATGACACGACGCTTACCTATGTCGTGTCCGGCACCGCGACCAGCGGCAGTGACTACACCGCGCTAAGCGGCAACGTAACCATCGCCGGTGGCGCAACAACGGCAACGATTGTCGTACCGGTGCTTGACGATGCGCTCGCCGAAGGCGCTGACGAGACGGTCGTCGTAACGCTTAGCGGCATCACTGCCAGCGATCCGGGTATCAGTATTGCGCCGAGCCCTGATGACAGTGCGTCGATTACGATCGCCGATAACGAAGCCGACCTGATAACAACGAAAACCGTTGATAACGCCACGCCGCTGGAAGGCGACACGATCATCTACACGCTGACGGTCACGAACGGTGCAGGCGTAGCAGCAAGCAATGTCAGTCTTACGGATATCCTGCCGGCCGGTGTCAGCTACGTAAGCGATTCAAGTGGCGGCAGCTACGACAGCACGACCGGCGTCTGGAACATCGGCACGATCGACGCCGTTGCGCCAAACAATGTTGCCTCGATGCAAATCACGGCGACAGTGGATGCAGGCGCTGCATCACTCGCGCAGCCGATTACCAATACGACCACGGCAGCAGTCGGCGACCAGGCCGATCCGGATACGTCCAGCGACTCGCTGTCGGCAAGCATCACCGTCGACAACAATGCGGATCTCGTCACGACGAAATCGATCGACAATCCGGCACCGGTGGAAGGTGCGCCGATCGTTTACACGATTGCCGTTCACAACAACGGCGCGGCACAGGCCAGCAACGTCTACCTGACTGACACACTGCCAGCCGGTGTTAGCTACGTCAGCGATGACAGCGGCGGGACCTACGATAGCGCAACCGGTATCTGGACCATCGGTACTTTGAGCAACAACGCCACGGTTGCGTTGCAGATAACAGCAACGGTCGATAACGGTGCAGCCGCGCTGCCGCAGCCCATCACGAACGTGACATCGGCCGCAACGGGCGACCAGCCAGACCCGGACGCATCAACCGATGTGCTGAGCGCCGAGTTCACCGTTAATAACAATGCCGACCTGTTTACGACGAAGACAGTCGACAACGCCACGCCGCTGGCAGGCGACAACATCGTGTACACGCTTAGTGTTACGAACAACGGCCCGGCTGCAGCGAGTAATGTCAGCCTGACGGAATCGTTGCCGGCCGGAGTGACCTATGTCAGTGACGATGGGGCAGGCGCGTTCGATGCAGGCACCGGCGTCTGGACTGTTGGCAATCTTGCGAACGCTGCAACGGCGACGCTGAACATTACCGCAGTGGTAGATTCAGGTGCCGGCCTGCTGCCGCAACCGATTACAAACACGATTACGGCCGCGTCCGGTGACCAGCCCGATCCGGATCCGACGACCGACGTGCTGTCGCAGGACATTTTCGTCACGCTGATCGACCAGGACCTTATCCGCTTAAGCAAGAGCGTTGGCCGCAACCGCGCCTCGGTTGGCGAGATCATCGTTTACAACGTTGAGCTGCGCAATACATCGTCCTCACCGGTCGGCCCTGTGCAGCTCGCCGATACGCCGGCGCGCGGCTTCAAGTACGTGCAGGGGACTGCCGAACTGAACGGCATGTCGATACCCGATCCGTTAATCGGTATGCCGCTGCGCTTTGACATTGGTACCTTGCCTGGCCTTGTCGATACAAACGGTAATGGCACGGCAGACCCCGGCGAACCGGGCTACGCGGTACTCAGCTACCGGATGGTCGCGGGCGCAGGTGTTGCACCTGGCGTCTGGACGAATACGGCCGCTGCAACCATCAGCTGCGACACCTGCGCAGTGTCCAACACGGCCAGCGCCAGCATCGAGATTATCGAAGACACGCTGTTCGATCTCGGCACGATCATCGGCAAGGTGTTCTACGACACTGACCTCGATGGCTACCAGGATGCCGGTGAAACAGGCATCGCAGCCGCGATGGTCGTGCTGGACGATGGCACCTACGTACTTACCGACGAGTTCGGTCGCTATCACTTCCCGGGCGTGAAGCCGGGACAGCGCCTGCTGAAGATCAATCACGCCAGTATCGCCGGTCGTTCAACCTCCACGAACGACAGGACGCAGATTCTGAATGTCACACCGGGCCTGCTGGCGAAGGGCAACTTTGGTGTGATCGTCGAGACCATCGATGCCACGATCGGCAATGCCGGCGAGCTGGGTGTCGCAGTCAACGGCGAAACGCAGTTGCCGCCTCTCCTTATTAACGGCAACAGCCAGATGCCGAGCCTGCTCATCAATGGCGCCCCTGTTCACCTGGCGAACGCAGATGTCCAACTTGGCGCACAACGTCTTGAAAGTATTGTAGAAATTAGCAAGGGCGAGCTGACATCACCGATCCGTTTCCGCACTGCAATCGACACGGACGCGATCCTCGAGTCATGGCAGCTGCGCGTCCTCGACGCACAGGATGAGACGGCGTATGAGTGGAGCGGCAGCGGAACGCCACCGGCAACGATCGAATGGGATGGCCAGCGCAGCAACGGCAAACTGGTCTCCGGCGGCGCCGTTTACGCGTACTTCCTGACGGCCAATACGCGCGACGGCCAGGTAGTCAGCAGTGGCCGACGCCTGTTCGGTGTCAACCGCCGCAACTCGGTGTCGCTGAATCTCGCCGGTGGCGCGTTTGTCACGGGTTCGCATGAGCTGACCAGCAAGGCGCGAGCCCTGTTAAAGGAAACGGCAAAAGCGATTCGTGCCTATCCGGACGAGATTGTCAGCATTTCCGGCCACACCGATTCGGTTGGCAGTGAAGCCAGCAACATGGCACTGTCCGAGCGGCGTGCGCGGTCGGCATTTAATTACCTTCACGAAGTTGAAGATCTGCCGGCCAGCCAGTTCGTCGTGCACGCCTACGGCGAGTCACGCCCGCTGGCAGACAACGATACAAGCTGGGGTCGCGAACTGAATCGCCGTGTCGAAATCAGTGGCGACATTACCAGCGTCGAGCGCGCGAAAAACTACGACCCCTATCGTCAGGGTGCGTCGGTGCGCATTGACGATGCCGATATCAAGGTTGACGAATACGGCAACTTCCGCACCAAGGTTCCGTTGCCGGCGGATCAGGACACACTGCAGGTTGCGGTCAAGTCTGCCGACGGTCGCGCAGTGACAACTGCCGTGCCAATACCGACACTCACTATCGTTGCACCGCAGGGCCGCGCACTGATTCCAGTTGCCAGCAAAGAGCCGCTGCCGTACGACACCGTGTTGCACACAACGCTAGTCGCAACGACGGAGCCAGGCAACACCGTTACGTTTAATGGCGAAGCGGTCGAGGTTGATGAAGACGGACGGTTCACACGACCTGTTTCTGTATCGGGTGGCGACAACTACTTCGGTCTCGTGGCGCGCAATCCGCAGGGCATGCTCCGTATCGCGAACCTTAAGCTCAGCGTCGAGCAAAGCGATCTCGACGAGCCGACATTCATTGCGGAGCCAATTCCGCAGCTTGCCCTGCAGCTGCCGCCGCGCGGCGTCCCGATGACGAACGCGAACCTGCTGGTGCCGGGATCCACGCTGCCGGGGAACCGCGTATTCATCAACGAGCAGGAAATTCCGGTCGATGCCGAGGGCAGGTTCGTCGCCGGAGTCGAGTTGCAACTGGGCGAAAATCCCTTCGCTGCACGGGTTGTGGATGCCGATGGCCACGCGGGTGTGATCGAGGAGACCTTTGTTTACAACGGCAATCCGCTGTTCTTCATGGCGCTCGTCGATGGCAAGTTCAGCCAGTTGAAGACGAGTGGCAGTCTGCAGGCGGCCGGCAAAGAGGACTCGAGCGAAACAGTCTCGGAAGGGCGCATTGCCTACTATCTGAAGGGTCACGTGCTCGGCAAGTACCTCGTGACCTCCGCGTTCGACAGCGGCCAGCAGGAGCTCGGCAACCTGTTCTCGGATCTGACCAAGCAGGACAATGACCGCCTGTTGACGAATATCGATCCGGACACGCTGTACCCCGTTTACGGCGACAGCAGCACGCTTGTTTACGACGCCCAGTCGCAGAGCAAATTCTACCTCGCGCTTGAAAGTGAAACCGTCAACGCGCTGATCGGCAACTACGCGTTGAACTTCACGGATACGGAACTTGCCGGTTATCAGCGCACGCTCTACGGCGCGTCCGTGACCTACCTGTCGGCGGCGAAAGACGAGGCCGGCAACTCGAAGACGAAGGCACAGGCCTTTCACGCCACGATCGAGCAGGCACACGTGCGCGATGAGCTGCGCGCGACGGGCGGCTCGCTGTACTACCTCAGTCAACGCGACATTATCGAAGGCAGCGAGCACGTCAGCGTCATCGTCAGGGACCAGGATTCGGGCCTGATCCTGCGCCGCACAGCCTTGCAGCAGGGCATTGATTACAGCATCGACTACGTGGATGGCCGACTGCTGACAAACCGGCCAATTTCGAGTTTCAGCGCCGACAATTCTCTGATCGAGAGCAACGTGCTTGGCGGCAGCGCCGTGCACCTGCAGGTCGACTACGAATCAGCCGTGGACGGCTTCGAGCAGACGGCATCCGGTGCGCGTGTCCGCCAGGGCGTTGGTGAACGTCTCGCCGTCGGTGTTACCACTGTTAATGAACAGCAACTCGACAGTGAATATTCATTGCAGGCGGCCGACGCGGAATACAGGCTGGGCGACAACTCGCGCATCAAGGCCGAGTTCGCCACGAGCGAAGGCAACAACTCGGTCGTCAACGTCAGCGAGGACGGCGGCTTGAGCTATCAGTCCGTAGCGCAGGCTGCCAACAGCTCCGGCGATGCCTTCAAGATCGCGGCCGAGATCGATGCCGGCGAGTGGTTCGGTGTCGAGGATCGGGTACTGGTCAATACCTACTTCAAACGTCTCGATACCGGCTTCTCTGCAAACAGCACATCAAGCGAACAGGGTTCAGAAAAGAGCGGTATTGCGGCCAGCTGGAAGATCAACGACGAGAGCTCGCTGCTCGGTCGGTTCGAGAAGCAGACCCAGCTCGGTACCGGCAGCGATACCTCGTTCGGTACTTTGCAATGGAACATGATGCGCAAGCGCTGGGGCGCTGCCGCAGAGCTTGAGAATCGCGCGGGTCTTGCCGGTGATGCCGCGATGGCCGCGTTGCGTATGAACTACCGCTGGAACGATGCGATCAACTCGATTCTTGAGCATCAGCAAACGCTGTCGGGCATCGAGAATAACCAGTCGACGGTTGGTGTTGCGGTGCGTGCCACGGAAAAGATAACGCTCGACGCCAAGGCGACGATGGGCACGCTTGGAGAGTCCGCACAGCTCGGTGCGCAGATGGACTGGCGCGGTAATCGCCTGTATTTAGCGCATCAGGTCAGCGACCTGATAGCCAGCGGTTCCAGCAACAACAAGCTCGTCGGTATCGAGGCGCCGTTCGGTCCGGATGGCGCCATCTACAGCGAGTACCGCTGGAGCGAGCTCGCCCTCGGTCCGCAGCGGCAGGCGATGATCGGGGCGCGGCAGCGCTTCCAGGCAACCGAAGGCCTGCGCATCGAAGTGTCCGGCGAGCATAGCGCTGAAAACACCAGCACTAATAACGCTGGCGATCGCTACGCATTTTCTATTGGCGCAATGTACGCGAATGACCATGGTCTGAAGCTGTCGACACGCAACGAGTATCGCAAGGACAGCCGCAGCCTGGCGTCCGAACAGATGTTGTCGACGACCAATATGGAATGGGCCTTCGGCAATGACCTGGCGATGCTCGGCAAATACCGCTTCAGCAAGAGTGAATCGAGCACGCAGGTCGGACGGAATATCGACTTCACCGAAGCCAGCATAGGTCTCGCGTATCGACCGGTCGAGCACGATCGCCTGAACCTGTTGACGCGCTACACGCGCCTGACGAACACGCCGACAGAGTTCCAGACGAGCAGCACTATCAGCGGCCTGAAGAGCGATATCTTCAGCGTCGACTGGTCGTTCCAGGTATCGCAGCGCATCGAGTGGGTAGGCAAGCAGGCAATGCGCTGGAGCGAAACCGACGGCGCGGTCAGTGAGCCGACTTCGCTGACGTCACTGAGCGTGCAACGTATCAACTGGGGCCTGACGAAAGCCTTCCTGCTGGGCACGGAGTACCGCCTGATGACGCAGGACGTTGCGAACGATCAACGCGACGGTTTCGTGACTGAACTGATGTGGGGTGTCTTCGATCCGCTCCGTCTCGGCATTGGCTACAACTTCTCCGACGTGTCGGACAACGAATACGCCGACTACGACTTCAAGACGACAGGCTTCTTCCTGCGCGTACAGGGTAAATTCTGATGTCTGAAACCGCCATCAAAAATTCCAGCGTTATGAGCGCCGCCGCAGGTGCGGAGGCCGCGGTACGGCGCAACCGCGCGCTGAAGTGGATGGACGTTGGCGTCCTGCTGGGCGCGCTGCTGATCTTCTTCGTCTTCCTGAATGTCCTGGTGCATGTGGTCTTTCCGCAGGGCTCGCGGCTCATGGAAACGGTGGCCGTCGAAAATCAGGATATAAGCGAGACAGGGGACAGGGGGGCGATCGAAATCGCTGGCACCGCAGGTGATTTCAGTATTTTCAAAGCGTTTCTCGGCGACGTACGTCGCGACGTGAAAATACGTCCTGCCAACGGCGTGGCGTGGACCAGCGCCATTAAGGGCAGTGCTGTGCATGATCGTGACGCTGTGCAAACGTTCTCCAACTCGCGCGCGCGGGTTGATTTCACCACGGAGAACAAGCTGCGCATCGGCCAGAACTCGCTGGTTGTATTCCGCAATGGTGCGGCGGATCCGTTCCTGGCACGCCGTGAAGCCGCGGTCGTTGTTATGGACGGCGAGCTGAGTGGCGAAGTAAACGCAGACTACGGTGCGTTTGCCATCGAATTCCCTGCGGGACTGGTTGAGTTAACGGCAGACAAGTCCTCGAAAGAAGCTGTGAATTTCCGAGTCAGCGTCAATCCCGATCAGTCGTCGACGATTGCGGTCTATTCGGGACAGGCCGACATCAATATCGCCGGCGAGCATTTCAAGGTCGCCGCCAACGAAGGCATCACCTTTGGCAAAGACGGCGCCACCGTCGGCGTCATGGGACTGCCGACGTTGCCAGACGTGCGTGCGCCTTCCAGCAACAGCGCCGCCAAATTCATGAACACGCCACCGCGAGTCGCGTTTCGCTGGCGTGATGTCGAAAACGCCAAAAAGTACCGCCTTGAAATCGCACAGGATAAGGGCTTTGAAGAAATTCTTGTGGATGAATCCCTTGAGAATAATTCGTTTGTGCACGGTAATTTGCCAGAGGGCGAGTATTTCTGGCGCGTCAGCGCGCTGAATGGCTGGGTGCAGGGGCCGACTTCAGAGGCGCGCCGCCTGCGTATCGTGCGTGATGCCGAGCCGCCCGTGCTCGAACTGGAAGCCGTTGAACGATTGACCGCAAGCCTTTACCTGCTGCGCGGCAGTACCTCGCGCGATGCCCAGGTGTTCGCTTTTGGTGAGCCCGTCGGCACCACCCCTGATGGACGTTTCGAATACCAGTTTTCGCCGGCACCCGGCACCCAGACAATCGTCGTCGAATCGGTCGACGACGTTGGCAACACTACTTACAGCTCTCAGCTTCTCCATATTCCCGGCAGTACCGGGAGGGGTCAACAGCCATGAAACTAATAAGCTTTCCCATACGTGTGAAAGTCCTTCTGACCGTCGTGCTGCTGGTCATGCTTGTCATGAGCCTGAACACCAGCACGATGGCCAACCTGTTTCGCCAGGACAAAACCACGTACATCCGCGACCTGACGTCCGTTATGGCGATCCACGTGGCGGAAGAGGCGGATGCGTTGTTGCGGCAGTACGTCGCCAACATGCGCACCTTTGGTGATGTGATCTATGACGAGAGCCTCGATGCGGAGACCAAGCAAAAGGTAATTCGCAATCTGTTCCGGAACTACCAGGATATCGTCGCACTCGTTGCCCAGCGTGATGACAGCGATCCGGTAATCGTTTTTGATGTCAACGCGCTGACGCGCATGGACGTGAGCCGCAATGCTTACCTGCAGTACCGCGATGCAAACCCGATTCCGCTGACAAACGACCAGAAAATCAGCGTCGTCATGGAACAGATCACCCCCGACGTCAGCCTGGCCCGCGTAACGATTAATATCCCGGCAAGCGAGAGTGACCTTGCATTCACGATGACCGGTAGCATTGCGCCCGCCAAACTGCGCGCGGTAACGAGCCGGTCGCGCGGTTTCAATGCAATGATCCGCGATCAGAAAGGAGCGCCGCTGTTCGCAACGGCAGGGGATGACGGTGCCTCATCGCAATACTGGCCGAAACTGCTCAGCCAGAATTCCGCCGCTGCGGCGGGAACCGCTATTGAATTTGTCGCTGACGGTGTGCCGATGATCGGTGCCTATGCGCCCATGGCAGATGGCGCGCTATGGGCATCGGTGGAGATTCCGAGCAGCGTCATTTACCTGACCGCCCGGGAGCTGCTGTCCAACCTGGTGATTATTGCGTTGCTGTTGTTCGCCCTTGCCGCGACCGCGAGTCTTGTCTTTGCGCGCCGGCTGTCAAAGCCGATAGAGCATCTCACCGAAGCGGCGAAGAAAGTGGGCAGGGGTGAGTTTGAGGTGACGGTCACGTCGGAATCGAGCGACGAAATTGGTGAGCTGTCGCGCTCTTTCAATCAAATGACGCAGGAGCTCGGCACACGCGAGCAAAAACTGTCGCAGGCAAACGCCGCGCTTGTGCAGTCCGAAAAGCTGGCAGCCTTTGGGCAACTCGGTGCCGGCATCGCGCACGAGGTGAAGAACCCGCTGGCCGGTATCCTGGGCTATACCCAGTTGACGCTGCGCAAGCTCGATGAAGACAGCCCGTTTCGCAAGAACCTGAATATCATCGAAACCGAAACACGCCGATGCACTGAGATTATCTCCAATCTGCTGCGTTTCGCGCGCCAGGAAAGTGCCAAGGCTGAACCGACCAACATCAATGAAGTCGTGGATGCAGCGCTGCAGATTGTTGATCATCAGCTGGGCGTGAATAACGTCAGGATTCACAAGGAGCAGGATCTGACACTGCCGATGTTCGAGGCCAACGCAAACCAGTTGCAGCAGGTAATCATGAATTTTGCGATTAATGCGCAGCAGGCGATGGGCGAAGAGGGTGGCGATCTGTACGTCCGGACCCGCGCGGACGGGGGCTCAGGCATCGTTGTCGAGGTCGAGGACAACGGGCCGGGGATCCCGGAGGAGATCCGGGCGAAGATCTTCGA
>JBATFU010000294.1:0-1812 GCA_049665065.1 Woeseia sp.
ATCATCGACACCGGCGTCAACTTCAATCACCCGTCTTTCGCCGATATTGGCGGTGACGGCTACAATCACCAGGCGCCCGCAGGCATGCTCAACTACAAGGGCGCCTGCAGTGCGCAAGTTGTTGGCACGCCCGGCTTCTGTAACGACAAGCTGATTGGATACTACGACTTCACCGGTACCGGCCCGGAAGACGACAATGGTCACGGCAGCCACACTGCTTCGACCACAGCCGGTAATGTTCTCAACATCGATCTCGTTGCGCCGACCATTACGGTCTCGCGCAGTATTTCCGGCGTGGCCCCGCATGCCAACATCATTTCCTACAAAGGCTGCAGCGGCACGCCGGTCGGCTGCCTGATCAGTGCGCTGATTGCATCCATTAATGCCGCGACGCTCGATGAAGTTGACGTGATCAACTACTCCATCGGCGGCGCTTCGGCCAATCCCTGGGCGGATCTCGATGCCCAGGCGTTTTTCGACGCCTACTCAGCAGGCATCTTTGTCGCTACCTCGGCCAGCAATGACGGCCCGGGATTCGGCACGCTGGGTTCGCCAGCTGACGCTCCGTGGGTAACCTCGGTGGGTGCCAGCACGCATGACCGCAAGCTCGCCAACGGCATTGTCGACATGACCAATGCCGACAGCTCGCCCGGCATAGCCGACATTTTCGGTGCCTCGCTAACCTCGGCATCACCTCAGGCAGTAGTTGTCTACGCCGGCGACTACGCATCTGATTCATCTGATCCCGCCAACGCACACTTGTGCGGCTCAGGAACCGGCGATCCGGCGACAGGAGCGGGCTCGGGCGGTAACCCTTTCCCCGCCGGATTGTTCACCGGCAAGATCGTGGTATGTGACCGCGGCGAATACGGCCGCGTCCATAAATCCGAAAACGTCTACGCCGCAGGCGCTGTCGGCTACGTACTGGCCAACGACGCTGCCAACGGCGACTCGCTGGTCGGCGATGCCTACCCACTCCCCGGCGTGCACATCAGTTTTGATAACGGCGTAATCCTGAAGCAATGGATCACCGACAACGGCGGCAAGAATCACCAGGGCACGGCCAAGATCAATGGCTCGAGCCCGTCGTCTGCTCCGGAATTTGCCGACATCATGGCCTCTTTCAGCTCGCGCGGTGCCAACCCGGCAGCGCCGAGCGTCATCAAGCCGGACGTTACGGCACCCGGTGTCGATATCCTGGCCGCCTGGATGGCAGATCCCGCAGTTACGCTGCAGGACATTCTGCTGCAAGGCTCGAACGGTGAGCAGTACAACGTCATCAGCGGCACGTCCATGTCATCGCCTCACACAGCGGGCTCCGGCGCGCTGATACGTGGTGCACACCCGGACTGGACGCCTGACGAAGTGAAGTCAGCGCTGATGACCACGGCATTCGTTGCACCGCCGGGCAACGGCTCTGAAACGCATCCTGTTTACAAGGAAGACGGCGTAACACTCGCCGATCCGTTTGACATGGGTGCTGGTCGCGTTGATCTTCACGTCGCAGCGAACGCCGGCTTCGTGCTGGACGAAACTCCTGCAAACTACGACGCCGCGAACCCCGGTATCGGTGGCGACGCAACGACTCTGAACATGGCGAGTCTTGGTAACGATGCCTGCGAAGGCACCTGCACCTGGACGCGCACACTAAAGAGCACGCGCTCAGACTCCACGACCTGGACGATCGACACCTCCGGCGATGCCGGCATGACGATCAGCGCCAGCCCCAGCGCATTTACGCTAACCGGTGTTGGCGACGAGCAGGTGGTTACATTTACCGCCGATGTCTCTGCGGTCAGCCCGAAAGGCAGC
>JBATFU010000295.1:0-3229 GCA_049665065.1 Woeseia sp.
AGCCTGGGTGACGAACTTGAGGTTGCCGGCATTTACGAGCGCATCGAAAAACTGCGTCTCGGCGAACGTCTGCAGGTGCGCTGGCAGCTCGACGATCTGCCGAAGCAGGCGCTGATTCCCAGCCTGACTTTGCAGCCGCTGCTTGAGAACGCGATTTATCACGGCGTCGAGCAGCTGCCGAACGGCGGTGAAGTTTCCGTCACGGGCACGCTGCAGAATGAACGCTTATCAATCGAGATTCGAAATCCGCGCCCGCCGCG
This sequence comes from Woeseia sp., assembly GCA_049665065.1. GTDB lineage: Bacteria > Pseudomonadota > Gammaproteobacteria > Steroidobacterales > Woeseiaceae > Woeseia. Next base: position 261 of record JBATFU010000295.1, read on the forward strand.
CAATCGTCGCTCGACAGGCCATCGCATGGCCCTTGAGAATATCCGGCAGCGTTTTCAGCTTGCCTACCGCGGCGATGCCGATGTGCGTATCGACGAAAGCGATGACGCATACTGCGTGACGCTGACATTTCCGCTGGAAACCCGCGACACATGAATATTCTGATCGTCGATGACGAACTGCCGGCGCGCCAGCGGCTGCGCCTGCTGGTGGAAGAGCGCGACGACCTTACCGTGATCGGCGAAGCGACGAACGGCATTGAGGCCATTGAAAAGGTGCAGGCACTTCGACCGGACGTCGTGCTGCTGGACATTCGCATGCCGGGCATGGACGGCATCGAGGCCGCGCGACATCTCGATCTGCTTGCAGATGCGCCGGCCGTTATTTTCACAACTGCGTTTGACGAATATGCGATCCAGGCATTCGATGCGCGCGCGATAGGTTACGTGTTGAAGCCGGTTCGTAAAGAGCGTTTGTACAAGGCGCTGACGCAGGCGGAGCGACTGACGCGCGTTTCACTGCGGGAACTCGGCGAGAACCAGGAAGATCAGGAACAGCGCAGCCATTTGTGTGCAAGGGTGCGCAACGAACTGAAACTCATTCCGATCGATGATGTTGCGTATTTCCAGGCGGACCAGAAATACGTGCGCGTTTGCCATACTGCAGGCGACAACCTGATTGACGATTCGTTAAAATTGCTCGAACAGGAATTCGGGGATCGTTTTGTGCGCATACATCGCAGTGCGCTTGTATCGATCGCACATATCGAAGCGCTTGAGAAAACACCCGATGGTGAAACGCTTGTACACCTGCGCCACGATGACGGCGCCGTATCCTTGACCATCAGCCGCCGTCACCTGGCGGACGTACGGCGCCGCCTTAAAGGGAGATAGTCCACTTGCAAATTAGAATCGCCACACGCAAGAGCCTGCTGGCTCTGTGGCAGGCAGAACACGTTGCGGAAAAATTGCGGCGCATCGCCCCCGGCTGCACCGTAACGCTGGTGCCTCTGTCAACACGCGGCGATGAAGTGCTGGACCGCAGCCTGCAAAAAATCGGCGGCAAAGGTTTGTTCATCAAGGAGCTGGAAGTCGCGATGCAGGATGGCCGCGCCGACATTGCCGTGCACTCGATGAAAGACGTGCCTGCCGTTATGCCGAAGGGATTTTGTATTGCCGCCATTCTGAAACGCGGCAATCCGGCAGATGCCCTGCTCGCGCGCAACAAAACAACGCTCAAGGAACTGCCGCAGGGCGCGTGCATTGGCAGCTCCAGCCTGCGACGCCAGGCACAGGTGCTCGCGCTGCGACCGGATGTAACGGTAAAGCCGTTGCGCGGGAATGTGCAGACGCGTATTCGCAAACTCGATGATGGCGAGTTCGATGCCATTCTGCTGGCGGCTGCGGGCCTCGAGCGGCTGGGGCTCAAGCGCCGTATCCATGAAATGCTGTCGCCCGCAGACATGCTGCCGGCCGCGGCACAGGGCGTGATCGGTATCGAATGCCGCGACAATCAAACCGTCCTCATCGACTTACTCGGCAAACTGACGCACGCGCCAAGTGCAGCGACAACCACGGCGGAACGCGCGATCGCGCATACGTTGAATGCGAGTTGCCACTCGCCTGTCGCAAGTTTCGCAAGGCTCAGTGGCTCGGAGCTGCAGCTCGAAGCGCTGGTCGCGAGCGCGGATGGCTCGATTGTGCTGCGACGTTCATCACATGGCCCCGCCGCCGCCGCTGAAAAGCTGGGTATTGCTTTGGCGCGCGAGCTGCTGGCGGAAGGTGCCGCGGAAATCCTGGCGGAAAGCGCAGCGTGAACGGCCAGCCGGGCAGCGGCCTGCGGGTACTGCTGACTCGACCGCAGCACCAGGCCGGACCGCTCGACAAGGCCATTGCGGATGCCGGTGGCGAGGTCATCGCGTTTCCTGTCATGGACATCGTGCCGCGCGAGCGTGCAGCAATTGCCAAAGATCTCGCCGCACTGCGGGCTGCCGATATCGTTATTTTCGTTAGCCCGAACGCTGTTGAGTACGGCCTGGTCGCGACCGCGAACGCGGGCAGCGTTGCCGCCATCGGTGCGGCAACCGCGGCCGCACTCGAAGCGGCGGGCTGTACAGTCGATATCGTTCCTGAATCCGGTTTCGACAGTGAAGCATTGCTGCAGGAACCGGCGATGCAGCGGGTGTCGGGCAAACGAATTCAGATTGTGCGCGGCGACGGCGGTCGTGAGCTGCTCGCCGCAACACTGTCGGCACGCGGCGCAGAGATCGACTATTTGCCGGTGTATCAACGGCTGCCGCACGCTGCCTCGCCCGCAGAGCTCGCAGCGCTGGAATCCGCATGGCAGAGCTGTGCGATCGACTATGTCATCGCAATGAGCGTCGCCTCACTGGATTTCCTGCTGGAGCTGCTGCCTGCGTCATGTCGGCAGGCATTGCCGGCAGCGGCGCTGGTGACGCCCAGCGCTCGTGTGTTAAAAACGGTGCAGGCTCGTATCCCCGCGATGCGCACCTTGCTTTCAGAAAGCCCCGCTACCGCGGACCTGCTTGCGGCGATGCTCGCCGACCGGCAAACCAGGACGGATGAATTAAATGAGTGAAGATGCCAGGCGCGACGCTGACGACAGCGCCGAAACCGAAAAGAGCGCCGAGCAGGCTGCTGAAGCTTTGCAGCAGCAAACAGCGGAACCGGCTGACCCGCCAGAAAAGGTTGACTCTGATCCGGACAATGGCGCGAAGACAGCCACTGAGGTCGACGTCAACATCAGCACCCCCTCGCGCGCGCCGCTGCTGCTGGCCGGCCTGGCGTTCCTGATCGCACTGCTGAGCGCCGCGGGCGTCGGCTACCTCTGGACAAACCAGCCCGCCGATGTCAGCTCGCAGTTTGATCAGCAACTGCAGCGCATCAATAGCCGACTGGATGCCGCCAACGCCGAACTCGCACGCACCGGGCAGTCGCTGGAACAGGCGCGC
>JBATFU010000296.1:0-1634 GCA_049665065.1 Woeseia sp.
TGAACATGTTCATGGTGCAGGCGTTCGCGTTGACGCCGATGGCCTGGTACGTGATTCCGGCGGCGATGATCGTGCTGTGGCTTGTTGGGCAGGCCGCTGTCGCCGGCCCGGCACGGCGTGCGAGCCGGATCTCACCCGCGATCGCAACGCGCTCGGGCTAGGCAAGCCCGGGCGCTGGCAAGCTCGCTTCAATGAGACTTGTGCGCCTCGAGCTCGATCTCGATCAGGAACTCGGGCAGTGCAAGTCCTTTGACTTCGAGCCAGGAGCCGGTTGGATAGCGCTCGCCGTAAATTGATTCGCGGTAAGGGGCGACTTCGAGAAACTTTGCCATGTCGGTGGTAAACACGTTCTCGACGATCACGTCATCGAAACTGTAGCCGTAATGCTGCAAAACTTTTTCGAGATCGGCGTACGCGTTTTTCATTTGTTGCTCGAGATCACCGACGGCCGTGGGATTGCCTTCGTCGTCCATGCTGACGGCACCGGAGATCTTGATGTCATTGCCTATCCTGATCGCGTGCGTGTAGCCGTAGGCTTTTTCGACCTCGGGACGAAGCAGGAAATAGTCAGGCTTCTCGCTCGCAGCTGTCGCGGCGTGCTCCGGGTTTGGGCCCGAGCAGCCGAGCAAGACGGCTAACGGTACTACGGCGAGGGCAAGCGGCAATCTCAAGTTCACTATTATTCTCCGACTGTTGTTATTCGGTCGCCAGCGCCATGGCTGACGTTCTTGCGCATTCGCTGCGGCTGTATAACTGCGTGAGCGCCATATTGCGCCAGTGTCTCGCGTGCGTCGATACCTCCCGCGCATTGCCCGTTCGGGCGATACATTCACGTAAAAAATCAGGTACTGTACTTGCCGCATTCGCTTAGCGCGGCAGACATTACCAGCGCAATGTAACAGGAGAAACTGAGTGCCTACCGACCTGATCAAGACCATCGAAGCAACGCCGGTTGTTGCACTCGTGCAGGCAGACGATCCCAGGATCGCCGTCACGACGGCAAAAGCGCTGGCCGATGGCGGACTCGCCGTCGTCGAAGTCGTGTTCAGAACGGACCGCGCAATAGAGTGCCTGAAAGCCGTCGCGGACGAGGTACCCGAGTCAATCGCCGGTGCCGGTACGGTGCTGACCGCAAAGCAGGCAGAGGCGGCCGTCAAAGCAGGCGCAAAGTTTATTGTTTCGCCCGGCCTCGACGATGGCGTGATTGCCGTTGCCAGAAAACACGGCGTACCAATCCTGCCGGGTATCGTGACGGCAACCGAGCTGCAGCGCGCGTACAACTCAGGCCTTGAGATCGTCAAGTTCTTCCCGGCATCCATCGCCGGCGGCATTCCGGCGCTGAAAGCGCTCTCCAGCGTGTTCCGCAGCATGCGTTTCATGCCCACGGGCGGCATCACACCGGACAACCTGGCGGACTACCTCGCAATACCTGCGGTACTGGCCTGCGGCGGCAGCTGGCTGACGCCGGCGGAAGCGATCAAGTCAGGCGACTACGGCCGCATTACAGAGCTGGCGCGGCAGGCAGTCGAGATAGCGAGCCGCGCGCGAGCCTGAGCGCGGCTCTATCAGGTACGGTCAGCTCGCAGGGTATATTTTGCTGCCCGGACTTGTGCCGTCCGTAGAGACCCCAATAG
>JBATFU010000297.1:0-2078 GCA_049665065.1 Woeseia sp.
GTGCTGCACCAGGGCGCCTGTTCGACGACCACTGAGTGGGACGGCCGCTACATGATGCAGAACAACTACAGCTATTCGAAGGCGTTGCTGCATTGCTGTCTCGATCACAATGTCCCGCTTATTTACGCCTCATCGGCCGCCGTGTACGGCGGCTCGCAGAGCTTCAGCGAGGCGCCGGCGAATGAACTGCCGCTCAACGTTTACGGCTACTCGAAGCTGTTGTTTGACCAGTACGTGCGGCGGCTGTCGCTGCCTGCCGCACAGCAGGTTGTCGGACTCCGCTATTTCAATATCTACGGCCCCCGCGAGCAGCACAAAGGCTCGATGGCGAGCGTCGCGTGGCATTTCAATAACCAGATTCTCGATGAGGACGAGGTGCGCCTGTTCGAAGGCTGCGAGGGCTATGGCGACGGCGAGCAGCGGCGCGATTTTGTCTACGTCGACGATATCTGCGACGTCAACCTGTGGTTCCTGGAGCATCCGGAATGCTCCGGCGTGTTCAATGCCGGCACCGGCAAAGCGCAAAGCTTTAACGAGATTGCGAAGGCCGTTATTGCGTGGCACGGCAAGGGGCGCATTCGCTACATCCCGTTCCCCGAGCACCTGAAAGGCGCCTACCAGAGTTTCACCGAGGCCGATCTGACGCGATTGCGCGCGACGGGCTGTGACGTCGAATTCAGGTCGGTTGCGGCCGGGGTCAAAGCCTACCTGGACGCGCTGTCCTCCTGAGAATTGCTTGAGTATTTCGCCACTTCTGATCGTCGGCCCCTCCTGGGTGGGCGACATGATCATGGCGCAGTCGCTGTTTCGCGTACTGAAAGTGCGTCAGCCTGATCGTGCCATTGATCTCCTCGCCCCGGCCTGGTCCTTGCCGGTCATTGAGCGCATGCCCGAAGTGCGTCGTGGCATCGTCCTGCCGCTGGGGCATGGCGAGCTCGGCTTCGGCAAGCGACGCCAGCTCGGGCAGAGCCTGAAGCCAACCGCCTACGGACAGGCAATCGTATTGCCGCGCTCGATGAAGGCGGCACTCGTGCCATTCTTTGCCGGCATTCCGCGGCGCAGCGGCTTTCGCGGCGAGATGCGCTACGGGGTGATTAATGACCGGCGGCCGTTCGACAAAACAGTCCTCAATCAGACGGTCAAACGGTTTGTCGCACTCGGGCTCGAGGCCGGCGAAGCCCTGCCTGAAATACCTGAACCGAAGCTCACCGTGTCGGCAGATAATCAAGAGCGGCTCCTCAAGGCATTGGGGCTGACAGCTGCCGGTGGCGTCGTGGCGATGATGCCGGGGGCGGAATACGGCCCCGCCAAATGCTGGCCCGTCGAATACTTTGCGGAACTTGCCGCGGCATTGAATGCTGCGGGCAAAGCGGTCTGGGTGCTCGGGTCCGCAAAAGAGGTCGCTCTCGGTGAGGCCATCGCCGCGCGTAGCGAGGCCCACAATCTCTGCGGCAGGACCGAGCTGGCCGATGTCATCGATCTGCTGGCCATGGCGCAATACGCGGTGAGCAATGACTCGGGGCTCATGCACGTTGCCGCAGCGGCGGGCAGCCACGTGATCGGGATTTACGGTTCGACCTCGCCGGGTTTCACACCGCCGCTGACCTCGAAAAAAACGCTTCACTACCTGGACCTCGAGTGCAGTCCCTGTTTCCAGCGTGAATGTCCGCTGGGTCATCTGCGGTGCCTGCGCGAAATCCTGCCAGCAAAGGTACTTGCAGGTATCTCCTGAGTTAGTCCGGTTACTTCGCAGCTAAAAGCCGTCAAAATCGATGATATTGTCGAGTCAGCGCTGGCCGTGCCGGCATTCCTGCAAGGCCGGCGCTCGGGAATTGCCAGGGATTGGACGATTTTGTCGCCAAATTCGCGAAAAATTCCTTAAAGGCGGGCTAAAAGTCGGGAAAATCGCATAAGTCGCGGCATTGATGGATTCACCCGCCGGAACGGCCTCAGCAGGGCGTCTAAGGTATTAAAAGCCGTTAAATTGCGATTATTATGAGCGATCGTTGTCTAAAATCGAAAAAAGTCCCGATACGAGCCTGGCAAACCTTTTGCGCCCTGGTGCTGCAAAAAAAGGC
>JBATFU010000298.1:0-4700 GCA_049665065.1 Woeseia sp.
AATATGCTCGGCCCCCGCTGCGGGGGCCGAGCATATTCGTGGTGCCGAGAAGAGGACTTGAACCTCCACAGGGTTACCCCTACTAGCACCTGAAGCTAGCGCGTCTACCAATTCCGCCACCTCGGCAGGCTGGGGCCGCGTACACTACGACCCCTGCGGGGGGCGCACTTTACTCAAAGCTCCCGTATCCTGTCAATTATCAGGTAACTGCCTCCGGAGACTCAAAGTTTGAAGAAGAAAAAACCGCCAGCCACACCAGAAAAAGGCGGCACCTATCAGCATCCGTTGCCGGATCGCAATGCCTTGCTCGATTATTTGCGCGAGGTGGGCCAGCCGCGCAAACCTGATGCAGTGATGAAGGACCTTGGCTTAAAAGGCCAGCGCATGCGTTCAATGCTCGTTGATCGACTCAACAAGATGGCGCGTGCCGGACAGATTATCGAGAATCGTCGCGGCGAGTATTGCCTGACTGAAAAACTGCAGCTTGTTGCAGGCACCGTGATCGGGCATGCGGATGGCTTCGGTTTCCTGCGGCGCGATGACGGCGAGGGTGATGTGTATTTGTCAGCGCGCGAAATGCGTGCGCTGTTTGATGGCGATCGCGTCGTAATAAAAGTGACGGGCACGGATCACCGCGGCCGCGCAGAAGGGCGCGTTGTGGAAGTGCTCGAACGCGGATTCACTGAAGTTGCCGGCCAGTTCATTCGTGAGCGCGGTATCGGTATCGTCATTCCGGACAATCCGAAGATTGCGCATCGCATTCTCATACCGAAAGGCGAAGCGGCGAACGCGAAACCCAAACAAATGGTGGTCGCGGAAATTCTTGACTATCCGAATCGGCACGAGCAGCCGACCGGTCGCATTGTCAGCGTGCTGGGTGCGCCGGACCAGAAAGGTATTGCAACGGATCTCGCGATTCACTCCCACGGTATCCCAAACGTGTGGCCGAAAGATGTCCGCGCAGACGCAAAGAAGTTTGGCACCAGCGTGCCGACGCCAGCGAAGCAGGGCCGAATCGATCTGCGATCGACGGCACTTGTCACCATCGACGGCGCGGATGCACGCGATTTTGACGATGCGGTTTTTTGCGAGCCATGGGGCGACGGCTGGCGCCTGCTGGTCGCGATCGCGGACGTCGCTGATTACGTTGAGGTCGGTTCACCGCTTGACCAGGAAGCGACGAAGCGTGGCACGTCGGTCTATTTTCCGGATCGCGTTGTACCCATGTTGCCCGAGGTGCTGTCGAACGGCCTTTGCTCGCTCAATCCCAAGGTCGATCGGCTCTGCATGGTTTGCGAAATGCGTGTCGATGCAGATGGCAAGGTGTCGCGCGCCCGGTTCTACGAGGCCGTGATGCGCTCGCACGCGCGTCTTACCTATGACGAGGTCAACGATTTTCTTACCGGCAAATCGGACAAAGCAGTTCCGAAAGATCTGCAGAAACCCATTCGACATTTGCATGACCTTTACCAGGCCTTTGCCAGAATTCGCCAACGCCGTGGCGCACTCGAACTTGACTTACCGCAAATGAGTATCGTCCTCGGCCCTGACGGAACGGTGGAACAAATCGTGTCGGTTGCACGCAACGATGCGCATCGGCTCATCGAAGAATGCATGATTGCGGCGAACGTGCAGGCCGCCAGGTTCATCAGCAAGGAGCGCATTCCCGGCCTCTACCGGGTACACGCGAAGCCCGACCCGGAGCGCTTTGAAGACTTGCGACAGTACCTGCTGAGTCTCAATCTCAAAGTGCCGCACCCCGATCATGTCGAGCCGCGCCAGTTCAATCGCTTGCTGATGGAAGTCAAAGACCGACCTGATAGCCAGGCAATCTCGATGGCAATGTTGCGCTCGTTAAAGCATGCGGAGTACACGCCGGAAAACGTGGGTCACTTCGGACTGGCGCTGGATGCCTATGCGCATTTCACGTCGCCGATTCGCCGCTACCCGGACCTGCTGGTGCATCGTGCGATAAAGCACATTGTCCGCGGCGGCAAAGCAGGTGCCTACAGCTACGACAAAGCGCAGATGGAGCGTCTCGGCCAGATTTGTTCCGCGCATGAGCGCAGAGCCGAAGAGGCGACGCGTGAAGTCGAAGCGTGGCTGAAATGCGAGTACATGGCAGACAAGGTTGGAGAAGTATTTGAAGGTGTAATCACCGGCGTTACCAATTTTGGCGTGTTCGTGCAGCTCAACGATTTGCAGATCGACGGGCTTGTGCACGTCACGAGCCTGACGAACGACTACTACCAGTTTGATGCAGGCAAGCTGCAGCTCGTCGGGGATCGCAGCGGCAAGACCTACAAGCTGGGCGAGGCGATGACGGTAAAAGTACAACGCGTCGATATGGAAACGAAGCGGATCGATTTCCGGCCGCAGGAAGAAGGGTTGCCCAAAGGTCAACCGCAGGTTCAATCGCAGGGTCAGCGAGACAAGGGTAAGGGAGGCAAGCGTCGCCGATGAGCAAAGCGCGTTTCGTAACGGGGCTGCGCGCGGTCGAACAGCTGCTCGGCACTCACCCGACGACCGTCAAGAAACTGTACGCCGAGTACCGCACTGCGAACCCGCGGGTGGAGGCCGTTATTGCTGCGGCCAATCGGCACGGCATTGAAGTGCAGGCGGCAAATCGTGCCCGGCTGTCGCAAATCAGTGGAGAAGATCGTCACCAGGGCCTGGTGGCCGAGATTGTTCGCAGTACCAGCATGGACGAAGCCGCGTTACGGGACTTTGTTGAGGCGCGGCTTACGGCCGATGATGAGCGCCCGCCGATCCTGCTGTTGATACTTGAAAGCCTGCAGGATCCGCACAACCTCGGCGCCTGCCTGAGGACCGCTGATGCCGCCGGTGTCGATGCGGTGATCGGATCCCGGCATGGCGCCGTAGGCCTCGGGCCCACTGTCAGCAAAGTCGCCGCCGGCGCGGCGGAGACTCTGCCCTACGCCAGCGTCACCAACATCGGCCGCACGCTCGACTGGATATCGGAATACGGCGTCCAGGTCGTCGGCACCAGCGATACCGCCGAGGCGAGCCTCTACGACGTCGACCTCGCAGGTCCGCTGGCACTTGTCATGGGCCAGGAGCACACCGGGCTCAAACCATCGGTGCTGAAACGCTGCGATCGCCTTGTCAGCGTGCCAATGCTGGGCGCGGTATCCAGTCTGAACGTGTCCGTGGCAACAGGCGTTTGCCTGTACGAGGCCCTGCGGCAGCGCCGCAAGCTCTCCACAAGCAACTGATTCAGCCACGATTCTTCGCTAGAGCGCTGATTTTTTTCGTAATCTGGCTTGCGCGCCCCGGGTCGCTTGGGTAGGATGCGCGTCCCGCTAGTGGCGGGCGGAGTGCGAGCTCCGAACCTCTTGCCTCACCGCCAGGTCGGGAGGCTTTTATCCGTAAGGGGATACAATGAGACATTATGAAATCGTGTTTCTGGTTCATCCGGACCAGAGCGAACAGGTGCCTGCCATGGTGGAACGCTACCAGGGCATGGTGACCGCTTCCGGCGGCACCGTACACCGCTCCGAAGACTGGGGCCGGCGGCAGCTGGCGCACCCGATCCACAAAGCGCACAAAGCTCACTACGTACTGTTGAACGTCGAGTGCACACACGACGTTCTAGCGGAAATCACGAGTGCGTTCCGCTTCAATGACGCGGTGCTGCGTCACCTGGTTATCAATCGCAAGACTGCAGTGACCGAAGCTTCGCCGATGGCCGTTGCCGTTGAGGAAGAGAAGGTCAAGGAACGCGAGGCGCAGAAGCGCCGCGACGCGAAAGCCGCTGCCGAAGCCGCAATGTCCTCGGACGATGCCGCCGATGACAAACCTGCCGGTGATGACACAGACGCCGACAACGACGACAACCTGGATGCTGACGACGCGGAAGAAGATAGCCCCGCGGCAGCTGAAAACGCCTGAGGGAGCCGCATAACATGAGTCGCTATTCACGCAGACGTAAATATTGCCGCTTCACGGCGGAAGGCATCACCGAGATCGACTACAAGGATCTCGGCCTGTTAAAAGCATACGTTACGGAAACCGGCAAGATCGTGCCGAGCCGCATCACGGGCACCAAGGCGAACTACCAGCGCCAGTTGGCAACCGCAGTCAAGCAGGCACGGTTCCTGGCGCTGTTGCCGTACACCGATCGCCACTAAGCGAGCCGTTGCACTGAAAGTTTTGCGACCGGTTGCCGCGTGGCTGACGGCGCACCCGTGGAACGCCGTTCTCGGTTTGTCGCTGTCGCTGCTGCTGCCGTTTGCGCCGATCCTGAGCGGTGCCGTCATGGTGCTGCTGGTACTGGAGAACGGTGTGCAGCGCGCAACGCTGCTGGCAATAGCTGCCGCCGCGATGATGGGAGCGACGTTCGCGTTGTTCGGCAATCCGGTGCTGCCGCTGCTGGTCAGTGCCCTGCTTGCCTGGTTGCCGGTGGCAATCATGGCGATTGTGCTCGGCCGCACCGGCTCGCTGACCCTGGCCTTACAGGTGACAGTGATACTGGCTTTGAGCGTAACGCTTGGATTTTTCGTGGTACTGGGTGATCCGGGTGCCTACTGGCTGGAAAAGCTTGGCGAGATTGCAATTTCGTTCGAGCAAATGGGCTTCACACAGCAGGCGGCGCTGCTGACGGCCAATCGCGAGATGATCGCGCCGCAGATGACCGTCGTGTTTGTTTTCACGACCTGGTCAATCCTGGCGTTGGTACT
>JBATFU010000299.1:0-3814 GCA_049665065.1 Woeseia sp.
CGTTTGGGCAGCAAGCCATGACGCAACACTTTTGGATGGCGTTACCCGCCGGCCGTTACGGCGCTGCTGCCGGCGACCGGCACGGCGTGCCGGCGCTCCCGGCGCGGGCAGCTGCGTTGATCGTTACCGTGAGCCGCGCGGCGTCGGCAGCGCTAACTGCCGATCGGGTGCCAGGTCGTCTTGGTTTCCATCGTGTCGGCAATCAGGTAGGGACTCGCCGCAGAATCTTTCAGCCAGTTGTGATCGCGGCGATCGACAACCCGCTTCAGGTTCTCGGCCGCCTGCTGCTGCACATCGCGCGCTGCGCTCCTGTCGCCATCACAGAACACGATCGCGTTGACATCCATGTGCGAGGCGAACTGGCCGCTAAGCTCTGCTTTGTGACCGGTAAGAATATTCACGACGCCGCCGGGCACGTCCGATGCGTGCAATACCTCGGCGAAACTCACCGCGCTCAGTGGCAATGATTCGGACGCCAGTACCACGCAGGTGTTGCCGCCGACAATGCACGGCGCGACAACCGACACGAGACCGAGCAAACCGCTGTCTTCCGGTGCGAGGATGGCCACGACACCGGTTGCTTCCAGCACCGAGAAATTGAAATGCGATGACGCGACCGGGTTAACCGACGAGAAGATCTGCTGGTATTTGTCCGCCCAGCCGGCGTAATAAATGAGGCGATCAATGGCTGCATCGACTTCTTTTTCCGCCGCGGCCGCCGTCTGCCCCTGCAGTTTCAGCTCACTTAAGAACTGAATGCGCCGGCCTTCCAGCATCTCGGCGATGCGATAGAGAATCTGGCCACGCAGGTAGGCGCTCGCCGCTGACCAGCCGGACTCCGCTGCACGTGCCGCGACGACCGCGTTGCGAAAGTCCTTGCGGCTGGAGCGACACACGTTCGCCAGCAACTTGCCCTTTTTGTCATTCAACTCGTAAAAGCGACCGGACTCGGTGCGCGGAAACTTGCCGCCAATGTAAATCTTGTAGGTCTTCGCGACCGGTATGCGCTTTGCTGCCGTTGCCATCGCTCAGTCCTCCAGTGCCAGGTAAGCGCCGAGGCCGTGCAGGCCACCCTCGCGACCAACGCCCGATTCCTTATAGCCGCCGAACGGCGACGTCGGATCGAATTTATTGAACGTGTTTGCCCAAATTACGCCTGCGCGAATCTTCTGCGTCATCTTGAAAATCTTCGCACCCTTGTCGGTCCACACGCCGCCCGACAAACCGTAGGGCGTGTTGTTCGCCTTGGTCAGGCCTTCTTCGAGCGTGCGGAAGGTCTGGATCGCCAGCACCGGCCCGAAGATCTCTTCCTGCACCACGCGATTCGACTGCGACACGCCGGTGAAAATCGTCGGACGACACCAGTAACCCTTCTGCGGCACGCTGCAGGAACTCTGGTGCATCGCGGCACCCTCTTCCACGCCGAGCTTCAGGTACGACTCGATGCGACCGAGCTGCGCTTTCGAATTGATGGCACCGATGTCGGTGTTCTTGTCGAGCGGATCGCCGACAATCAGCGTTTCCATGCGATCGCGCAGTTTCGCGATCACTTCTTCGGCGACCGATTCCTGCACCAGCAGGCGCGAACCCGCACAGCACACGTGACCCTGGTTGAAGAAAATGCCGTTGACGATGCCTTCGACTGCCTGGTCGATCGCCGCATCGGCGAAAATAACATTTGCCGCCTTGCCGCCGAGTTCGAGCGTGTACTTTTTGCCACTGCCCGCGATGGCTTTCATGATCATGCGGCCGACGTTTGTCGAACCGGTAAACGCGACCTTGTCCACGTCAGGGTGATTGACGACAGCAGCACCTGTGTCGCCGGCGCCGGTGACGATATTCACGACACCCGGTGGCAAACCCGCATCGCGAATGACTTCAGCAAGCTTCAATGCCGTTAGCGGCGTGGTCTCGGCAGGCTTCAACACGACGGTGTTGCCGCAGGCCAGCGCTGGCGCAATCTTCCACGCCGCCATCAGCAGCGGGAAATTCCACGGGATCACCTGCCCCGCCACGCCGAGCGAATGCGGCGTCTTGCCGGGATACGCGTACTCGAGCTTGTCCGCCCAGCCCGCGTAGTAAAAGAAATGTGCCGCCGCCAGCGGGATATCGATGTCGCGCGACTCGCGAATCGGCTTGCCGCCGTCGAGTGATTCAATGACCGAAAACTCGCGCGCACGTTCCTGCAGGATGCGCGCGATGCGATAAATGTATTTGCCGCGCTCGGCAGGTTTCATCTTCGACCAGGCACCGTTGTAAGCCTTGCGCGCTGCCTTCACCGCTTTATCAACGTCGGCATCCGTCGCGAGCGCAATACGGCTCAGCTTCTTTTCCGTCGCAGGATTAACCGTGTCGAAGTAGCCGCCTTTAACGGGCGCCGTGAACTCGCCGTTAATGAACAGTCCGTATTTCTTTTCGATCGTTACGTGATCGGTACTTTCGGGTGCCGGGGCATAGTCCCAGCCGCCCGAAAATGCCAGTGTGTTTGTTTGGGTATCCACGCGCTTGGCCCCTAGTCTTTGGAAAAGTAATCGGCCGACTGGTACAAGCCAGTTGCCTGTCGTTGCAGCTGCATCAGCACGTCATTCGCCAGCGAACTCGCGCCGAAGCGAAACCAATCCGGCGTCATCCAGGCATTGCCCAGGGTTTCGCGCAGCATCACGAGATAGTGAATAGCCAGCTTTGATGTCGAGATACCACCGGCTGGTTTCATGCCGACCATGCGGCCCGTCTCGTGATAGTAGTCACGGATGGCCTGCAGCATCGTCAGCGTCACCGGCAAGGTCGCTGCCGGCTGAATCTTGCCCGTCGAGGTCTTGATGAAATCCGCGCCGGCATGCATCGCGAGCACGCTTGCACGCCGTACGTGATCGAGCGTACTCAGCTCGCCGGTTTCCAGAATGACTTTGAGGTGCGCCTTGCCGCAGGCTTCTTTCACGGCCGCAATCTCGTCGAACACGAAACGATACTCGCCCTGCAGGAACGCGCCGCGCGAGATCACCATGTCGATCTCATCCGCGCCTTCGGCGACCGCCATCTTCGTCTCATCAATCTTGATATTCCGCGGCGCCATGCCGCTCGGGAACGCCGTTGCGACGGCGGCAACGTTGATCTTGTGTTTGCCGAGCGCTTTCTTGGCAGTGCCGACCATCGTCGGGTAGACGCACACGGCGGCAACGTGCGGCAGGTCGGGCAGCTTGTCGTGCAGGTGAATCGCCTTCTGGCATAACTGCCGAACTTTGCCCGGCGTGTCCTGACCTTCGAGCGTCGTCAGGTCGATCATGCTGAGGATCATTTTCAGCGCTTCGTCTTTCGACGAGGTCTTGATGCTGCGGGTCTGGAAACGCGCAACACGCTCTTCAACACCGACTTCATCAACCAGCGGCACCCGGCTCAGGTCCGGCATCGCGAGTTTTGCAACGGCTTTTACCGCGCTCATTTTAACTCCCCGCTCGTCAGCACCGTCTCCAGCGCGACGTTAATCATTTCGTCAAAAGTATTCTGGCGTTCGTCGGATGACAACGCGTCACCCGTCGTGATGTCATCGCTGACCGTGCAGATCGCGAGCGCTTCCGCGCCGTGCTCCGCCGCAATCGGGTACATGCCGGCCGCTTCCATCTCGACACCGATGATGTCGTACTGCGCCATCACCTTGAACATTTCCGGCTGCGGCGTGTAGAACAAATCGGCAGAGAACAAATTGCCGACGTGATACCGCACCTTCTGTGCCTCGGCGGCGCGAACGGCGTTCTGGACCAGCGAGAATGTCGCCAGTGCGGCATAGTCAAAACCGCCGAAGCGCATGCGATTCACG
>JBATFU010000300.1:0-8800 GCA_049665065.1 Woeseia sp.
CCACTACCTGGGGCAGGTCATGGATACAGATTTTGAATACGCCATGCCGTCATCCCTGAAGGCGCTGGGCAAGCAGCACGGTTACCAGCATCTGTACGTGGAAGGCAGGGGCAGACCCGCTGCGGAAAACACAAAGTTTTCCTGGATGAACAACAACAGGTTCTACACATTGACGTCGGTCGCGGAAAAGTCCGACGAATTGCTTTTTACGCGCCTTGGTGCCAACGATCCGGCCTTCAACCTGCGCCAGGATCCCGCGTTTATTATTCGCAGGCAGGGTGCAGGTGACACGACGTTTGTCTCAACAATCGAAACGCATGGCAGCTACAACCCGGTTGCAGAGTCGGCCGTAAACTCGAAGAGCAATATCGCCGAGCTGAAGGTGGTTCATGACGATGAGAACTACACAGCAGTGTCTATAAAGGATGTTGACGGAAACACCAGCCTGTTCGTCATATCGAACAAGGATCCTGGCAAGCCGACGGATCACGAACTCAAGATCGACGGGAGAGCGCTCCGCTGGTCAGGGCCGTCTCACTACGTACACCTGAATTAATTCATTTCTGAAGCAGGCGCAACAGGACGTAGCAGAGATCGTGAAGATAGTTTGAGGCTTGTAAATGCTTCAGGTTGCGATCAATGAAGAATCTGCCTGATTGTTCGATCAATCACCGAATATTCTGTCGACTCTACGAAGCCAATAGAAAAAGTCTGCACGGTGTCCAGAAACTTGTCTTTGTCTCGACGACCAAAACCCAGCACTGTCATGTAGGGTCTGCTGACATAGTCATCCGGTAAGTCATCATCCTCGTGATGCAGAATGTACAGTACGCGCGGCGAATTCGGGTCTCCGAAAGCCATCCACTCGGGGGCAGGCAGGTCGCCAATGCGTTGCTCTTCAATCGGGTGGCGCTGGCTATCAGCTGACGCGTACCAATAATCGGTAGCATCCATTTCTCCGCCCGGTACCCCCTCATACTGAATCCAGTATTTAAAGCCCGGGCTGACTTTGCTCATCGTAAAGTCACAGCGATCAGGGTAAAAATCCCACTGCCCCTGCCACTGCTTATTGCCAGACGTAAACGTAATACGAACATGTTGCGCGGACTCAATATCAACTATCGAACTTGAAGGATCGGTTCCGGCATTCATGGCATGAAAGTAGTTTCCGTCCTGGCGGTGGACTGCATTGGGGAATCCACGGTATTCACCTTTCCAACCGGAGCCCGCTTCGCTATGGAAACCAAGCCAGTCCACGCCATCCGGATCGAGCATGCTCGACAAACCACCGCCTTTCTTCTCCAGGTAGTAGCTCGCCGCAGGAGTAGAGATGACGTAGGCCGGCCCGCCCCCCGCAGATTCATCCGTGCTATGACTGAGCCGCACCGTTTGCCCGGTCTGTGCAACGCATGCGCAAAGCGCCGGTGCAACCGCCAGTAATGCCGTCAGGTTTTTCAAAAACAGGGTCATACTCTCAGGTCAGGCTGAAGCATCTCGGCATTGGCGCTTCGCTTTAACAAAAAGCCGACGCTGGAAATGACCAGTGAACAGACCACAAAGATCATCCGCCCCCAGAGCGGGTTGGGAATCAGCGCCATCAGCAAAATGCCTGCGCCCATGTAAATCACCATGCTGCCCAACTTGTTTCGTTGCTGCCGGTCGTAGTCGTCCTGGGCGTCGTCGGCAATGACCGGTGTTTCCAGATCCTCGAAGAAGCTTTCCCGCTGCGATATGAAACCGTCTTTTTCCTCCCTGTAGAAAAGTGCGGTGGAGCAGAAGAAGCCTGCCGTAATAAAGATGTGCGCTGCCAGGGTGAGCATCAGGTTCATGTCGACGATTTCTCTCGACGTCAGTTCGTTCAACCCAAGCCAGCCGGCAAATACCTGCGGCGTGAGCACATCCTGCATGAACCAGGAAACAATGAGTCCTAGTAAAACAGTAACCCAGGGTGCCCACTGCGGGGTTTTCTTGATAAAGAGTCCAAATATGAGCGGAATCAGTAGCGGCACCTGGATCATTGCTGAAACCGACATCATCAGATCAAACAGGCTCAGCTCTTGAAGGGATTTGAAATACAGCGCCATTGCAATCACCAGTATGCCGCTGATAAAGCTCAGCCATCGGCTGACACTCAGCAAGTACTGGTCGCTCACAGGTCTGTTCCGTTTAGCGAGGTACGGTTGGTAAACACTGCGAACAAAGATGCCGGCGTTCTTGTTGAGCGCTGAATCCATGGAGGACATGGTTGCCGCGAACAGGCCTGCTAAAAGCAAACCCACAGTACCGAGGGGCATGGCGTTTCGGGTAAATACCAGGTAAACCGCGTCTCCGGCCTTGTTGCCCATCTCCGGGTAGGCGGCGGCCGCATCGGGGTACAAAATGGCCGAGGCCCAGGGCGGTATGAACCAGACCAGGCTGCCCACGCCCATCAGGCCCATCGCCAGAAGGGCCGCCTTTCTGGCGTTCACAGAATCCCTGGCATTCAGAAAACGGAATGAGTCGTTGAGGTTCATGATCGTAATCAGCTGCTTTGCCAGGAAGAACACAAATGTGCCCACCAGTAGCAGGCCGTAATTCATATCCGGCCCCATCACAAAGTCAGAGGGAAAGTTGGCAACCAGGTTGACCGGGCCACCGACTTTCACCAGTGCGACCAGCGCACACGCCACTGATACCACGGCAACGACCAGTGTCTGTACAAAGTCCGATGCAACGACGCCCCAGGCACCGGAAATCACCGAGACAAAGAGCACTGTGAGCCCTGCGGCGATAATGGTCAGGCTGATGTCACTCTCGAACACGGCACTGGAAAATACGCCGAGCGCATTCAGCCAAACGCCGGCATTGATCAGGCTGAACGCAATCAGGGCCCAGGAGAAGAACAGTTCATTCTGGTCCCCGAATCGACGGCGGATAGCCTCGGTCGGTGTATCCACTCGCATTTGGCGAAAGCGGTGGGAGAAATACGCCCAGCCACAAAAATAGGAAAAGGTGTTGGCCAGGAAGACCAGGCAAACTGCGAAACCGTCGGTGTATGCCTTGCCCGCGGCGCCGGTGAATGTCCAGGCCGAGAATTGCGCCATGAACGCTGTAGAGCCCACCATCCACCAGAGCATCCGGCCGCCACCGCGAAAGTAATCGCTGGTGGATTTCTTTGCCATGCCCTTGAATGCGAAACCGATCCCCACGATGAGCAGGAAATAACCGGCGATTACCAAATAATCATAGATCAAGAGCGTTACCCCGATTTTATGGTTTTCTATTGAAGGTAGTTGAGCCTGTCTACCGGAGCACTTAATTCAGATGACGAACATCGACCCAGTTATTATTCAGGCGAATGATGTCGATGAGTTGCTGGTACTGACTGCCTTCCTTGAATGTCTGGTAAGGCGCTACGGGCTCGCCGTTGATATCTCTAACCAGCTCGCGAATCAGGTAGCGCCAGTTCCTTTCCGTATCGCCTTTAACATCGGGCACGTTCGCCGCAATCTCTGTGGGCAAGTCTAACTCCTGCCACTGCTTGTCCGCTCCGTACAGATAGAGCGGCCCGCTGCCATAGTGGCCCTTGATGTAAATAGCGCCCTTGCTGCCGTAAAAAACAATGTGATCTTCATTAAAGCGGGGATGTAGCCCGCCATGCCGGAACAGCACGGAAACGGGTTTGCTGGCGTATTCGCTTTCCAGTTGGGCCAGTACGGTGTAAGACCACTCCACATTGGACTCGCCCCACTTCAGGGATGGATCATCGAGATTCTCAGGAATATGGTCGCGCCGGGTTTTGAAGTTATGCACACCGTCAACGATGGGTGCCTTGCCCAGGTCGTCGCGTACTTCGGCCATGATCGAAAGTATCTTCTCGCCAACGACGGAGGTCACAATCGACAGCTTGTGGGTGAAATTGTTGTTAAGCCTGCCGCCACCCTCTTCTTTCCGGTGTGACCAGCCGAACGGAATTTCCCGCTCTAGATTGAAGTGCGAGATGCACTCGACTTCCAGCGGCTCGCCTATGGCGCCCTCGGCGACCAGTTGCTTCGCATGTATGACATGCGGCATGTACCTGAAGCTGGCGGCAAAGGCGGTCTTGACGCCTTTTTTTACCGCCAGTTCGTAAAGCTCCTTGGCGGTTGCGCCACTTTCTGTCAGCGGCTTGTCGCAAAACACATGACAACCTTGTGCAAGCGCCTGCTTGATGGGCTCTACATGCGCGCCACCCGGGGTGCCGATAGACACGATATCCGGCTGACAATCAACCAGCGCCTGTTGCCAGTCGGTGCCGCCGTAGGGAATCCCCATTTTTTTCGAGACTTCCTTAACCACCGACGCAGTTCTGCCGACGATGCCAAGCACTTCGGCGCCCGCATACCGGAACGCCTCTGTATGGCCCTGGCCCGCAAAACCGGTTCCGCAAACCAGTACTTTTAGTTTGTCGCTCATGTTTTTCTCAAAACCTCAAATCCATGTTTGTGCCAGTCGCTACCAATTCGACATCGTCCCGTCTTCCAGGCGACTTACCGGAAGATACGAACGCTTATAGGGATAAACCAGTGCAGCCTCTTCATCAAAGTCGATTCCAAGGCCAGGCGCCTCGCTGACGAAGGCCATACCATTCTCTACCTTGATGTCCTGCCGGAATATCTGCTGGCTCTGCTCATTGCCCAGCCCAACAAATTCCTGGATACCGAAATTGGGCGTCCAGGTGTTCAAGTGCATGTGTGCTGCAAAGCAGACGGGTGACAGATCGGGCGCGCCATGCGGTGCCGTCTTGACGTTGTAGATACTGGCGAAGTCGGCAATGCGGCGCATGGCAGTTATACCGCCGGCATGGGTGGCTGCTGTTCTGATGTAATCAATAAGCTGATTCTGAATCAGATCTTTGCAGTCCCAGATCGTGTTGTAGGTTTCGCCAATCGCAAGCGGCGTAGTCGTATGCTGGCGGATCACCCTGTAACTGTCCTGGTTTTCGGCGATCGACGCATCTTCCAGGAACAGCAGATTGTATTTTTCCAGCGACTTGCCCAGCCTGGCCGACTCTATGGGCGTAAGCCGGCTGTGCACATCGTGGAGCAGGTGAATGTCATCGCCAAGGCGCGCTCGAGCCTCACGAAAGAGTTTCTCCACCGAGTTGAAATATTTCTGCGTCGACCATTCCTCTTCAGGCGGCAGAGGCCTGTTCCCCTGCAGCTCGTAGTAATCTTTTTTATCACCGAGCACGCCATAGGTGACTTTGAGGCCGGGAACGGCGGATTGAAGCCGAAGCGCCTTGAAGCCGGCATTCGCCAGATCTTCTGCCTTGTCCAGGGTGTCCTTTATGTCCACGCCATTGGCGTGTGCGTACAAGGTGATGCCCTTGCGGCTTCTACCACCCAGCAACTGGTACACAGGCATGTCGGCAACTTTGCCTTTGATATCCCAAAGGGCCATGTCGATCGCCGCAATCGCGGCCATGGTGACGGCGCCTCTGCGCCAGTAAACGCCCCTGTAGAGGTACTGCCAAATGTCCTCGATGTCGTGAGGATTCCGGCCAATCAGGCAGGGCGCGACATGCTCTTCAAGGTAAGTCGCCACGGCCATTTCACGGCCATTGAGGGTGGCGTCTCCCAGTCCGTAAATGCCGGAATCGGTGACAACTTTCACCGTGACGAAATTCCTGCCCGGACAACAGGTGAACACTTTAATTTCTTTAATTTTCAGGATATTAACTCACCTTGAGGGATGATATAAACCGGTTTACTAAATCGGTTTAGTTGGCTAGACTAACACAGCGCTCTCGTATTTCAATAATCCTTTATCAGAGTGGGTCCGAATTAAGTGAGCAAGGTCAGGCTAATCGACGTGGCAGAGAAGGCCGGGGTTTCCAAGAGCACCGCCTCGCAGTTTCTGAGCGGTCGCTTTGAATACATGTCCAGCGACACCAGGGCACGCATTCAGCAAGCGGTCGAGGAGCTGAATTACGTTCCCAACAATATTGCCCGCAGCCTGAAAACTGACACGACAAGGAGCATCGGCGTAATCGTCAGAGACATCGCCGGTTTTTATACCAGCCACGCGATCAGAGGCATGGATGACTTCTGCAAGAGCCATGGCTACGACATGATCATCTACAACACGGACTTCGAGCCAGCCACGGAGGCCAGGGCAATAAAGTCACTTGGCCAGCTGCGAGTGGACGGCATGATCATCGCCTCTTCAGGCTCAAACACTGAACTGGTTTCGGAAAACTCCGGCCGCGAGACGCCGCTTGTCCAGTTCCAGCTGGAGCACGATGACAGCGACAAGGACATCATCCTGTCGGACTACAGGCAGGCGGCCTTCGATGCCACCGAATACCTGATCCAGCTCGGCCACAAACGCATCTGTTTTATTACTCAGGAATACAAGAGCGTTAAATCAAGGTTTGAACGCTACCAGGGCTATGTGGATGCACTAAACAAATACAGCATTCCGATCGATGAGCAGCTCATCCAGTACTGGCAGCGCGAAACGGGTTTGCGGAACTCGCCAAAGAGCATTCTTGAATCCAGCAATGCACCGACGGCATTCTTCGCTCAGCACCTGGCGATCACTGTTGACCTGCTCAAGGCACTGGATAAAGCTGACATCAGTATTCCGGACGATGTATCGGTCGTCGGCTTCGACGAAATACCCATGGCCGAATTCTTCAAAGTGCCGATCACGGTTGTGAAGCAGCAACCCTATGTGGTGGGTAGCGAAGCCGCCAAATTGCTGATCAACAAGATTCAGAATCCTGAAAAGGATAGCAAGCGCATCATGGTTCCCTGCTCTTTGATAGTAAGAGATTCCTGCAAAAGACTGTCCCCTTAAAAAAACGATCATGTCGATCGCGATGCCTCGCGAAGACGGCGTACCACCGGTACCAAATGCCAACCGGTCAGGTCGCGAGAGAAAACTCTCCACACGTCAGGCAAAGGGGGTCCGTAAATTTGCCTGAACCAAAGCGAGCTCCTCCACATTATGAACTCGGCGGCGCCTCATTCTGCCCCGGCGTTTCAGCGGGAGCGTCCTGATTTCGGCTGGCAAACCGAGGGACAATAGCCAGCACGAACAAAACAATAGCGGTAGAAAGAACAGCGGTCGCCTCCATGCCTAAACCTGCAGCGATACCAATCCCGGCCGTGGCCCAGATGCTGGCGGCGGTTGTCAGCCCCTGGACTCTCCCCATCGCGGTGCTGATGATTATCGCCCCGGCGCCGAGAAACCCGATACCTTGAATGGTTCCCTGGATGACTCGCGAAAGATCCCCCAGGGACATCCCTGCCAGCGTTGGTCCTATCATGAACAAGGCTGCACCGACAGCGACCAGCATGTGGGTTCGTGTGCCGGCACTTTTCGACTTCCGCTCGCGCTCCATGCCCAATAGTCCGCCCAGAATTGCAGCGACGAACAGGCGGACTGTTATCTGGGTTAGCGTAGCCAGGTCAGGGATATCGGAAAATTCTGCGACGATCGTTGAACCTATTTCTTGCAACATTGTGTACTGAGCCTCCTGGTTTTCGTTTGGCGTCGTGGAAAAGCTATTCGCCCGGCGATTTGGTAGCGGTCTGGTGCTGCGGCGGTCTTCTACGCGCCGCTTGCTTGTGGCGACATTCGGGATACCCGTCGAACCGGGGTCTGCAACTGATACGACTTGTTACACGCAAACCCTGCTTTTCGCGCTGTGGAACAGGCAGGATAGACGAAGTTAGATTACGGTTTCGTAACCTGTTTGTATGCCCTGGCTGCCAATAATATCTTCGGTTCCTTCCCATGACCTCTCGCTCAACACTAGCTGCGCTATTACCTGGACTTTTACTGATGACTCTTTCCGGCCTGCCATCCGGCGCTTCCGGCTCTCAAACTGAGGGAGAACGCCTGCTCACCGACTTCACCGCGACCAGTCCGGACCTCGGCTGGTACGTTGTGAATGACAACGTGATGGGCGGACGGAGCGAGGGCGATTTCGAACAGGAACAAGGGCAACTCCACTTTGCTGGCCGCACGAACACAAACGGCGGCGGGTTCAGCTCGATCCGCACGAAACGCTTGCAGCTGGATTTGTCGGAATACTCTGGAATTCGCGTAAGCGTGAAAGGCGACGGTCGCCGGTACACCTGGCGATTGGCAACCGGCGCCCGCTGGCGTGGCAGGGAGATCAGTTACTGGGCTGAGTTCGAGACACAGGACGGTGGCTGGAGCACCGTCGATATTCCGTTCTCCAGCTTCGTTCCCAGGTTCCGGGGCAATCGCTTAGACGGGCCCGCGCTCGACGTCGCACAGATCACAGGCATGGGCCTGATGATTTACGACAATAAAGATGGCGCTTTTGAATTGCACCTGGCCAGCGTGCGCGCCTATTCGTCGGGCGACTCAAAATAGGGGCCTGCTCAGAGGAAAATGTACTCTGACCCGGTTGCTGCACATTTCCCGTAAACTGCCGCCCAACAACGAATAAACAACCATCCTGCAGGGCATGCCCAAATGACTCACCACGAATACATCTTTGTCGCGATCTCGATCGTGCTCTGCCTGTCGATCGCGCGACTGTTGCACACCGCCGCTTTGCTCGTGCGGGCGCACAACCGCGTGACGTACCACTGGGCGACGGTGCTCTGGGCCGCCTGTATCTTTATCTACATTCTGCAACTGTGGTGGGTCGGCTGGGAGCTGCGGCTGGTCGAGGACTGGACCATCGTCGATTTCTTCGCCCTGGTGCTCGGCGCGATATTCGTTTACGGCGCCGCGGAACTCGCGTTGCCGGTGGAGGACATGGATCAAACGGACGATACCGAGCTGGATTTCCTGG
>JBATFU010000301.1:0-3359 GCA_049665065.1 Woeseia sp.
CCCTTGGTTTGTTAACGAAAAACGCCGGGCATGTTGGCGCCCGGCGTTATTAGACGAACTGGCTCAGCAAGAAATCAATGATGCGGCGGCGCTTCCGGGACGAAGGTGCTGTCGCCAAAGAACTCGATGCGGGTCAGGAAGGTGTGATCGCCCTCGAGTGCCATCAATGCAATCAGCACGAGAATGGCCACCGGCGGCACGAGGATTGCCAGCTGCAGCCCCATCCGTTCCCATTTCATGTGCATGAAGATCGCGACGATGAAGCCGGCCTTGATGAACATGAAGACAATGATCAGCGTCCAGCGCAAATAGCCGTGGAAACCGATGTAGTCAACCATGTACGAAAAAAAGCTGACGACGAATAACAGACCCCAGATCCAGAAATAGATCGCCAGCGGATGTTGTTGTCCCTCTTCTGCCATAGCGGCAAGCTCCTGTCGTAACTACCAGAGGTAGAAGAATGCGAAGATGAAAACCCACACAAGGTCGACGAAATGCCAGTACAGTCCGGCGATCTCAACGATCTCGTAGTTGCCGCCGCGCTTTTCGTAAAAACCGTTCTTGACGCGGAACGCGACGACCAGAAGATAGATCACACCGGCCGACACGTGCATGCCGTGAAAGCCGGTAATCATGAAGAAAGTGGAGCCGAACTGCGCCGCACCCATCGGGTTACCCCAGGGCCGCACACCCTCTTCCATGATCAGCTTGGTCCACTCGAAGGCCTGCATGCCTACGAAGCTCGCGCCAAGAATGGCCGTTGCGACCATCAGCCAGAACGTCGCTTTGCGATTCTTGCGATAGCCCATGTTGACGGCCATGGCCATCGTGCCGCTCGAGGTGATCAGGATGAAGGTCATGATCGCGATCAGCACCAGCGGGATAGGGTCGCCGCCGAAACTCAAGGCAAATACTTCGCTTGGAATCGGCCAGGGGTCGACTGCCGACATGCGCACCGTCATGTACGAGACGAGGAAGCAGCTGAAGATGAAGGTATCCGAGAGCAGGAAGATCCACATCATCGCCTTGCCCCACGGGACGTGGAACGCCTGCTTGTCGGAGGAGAAATCCTCAACGACTCCGCGTGTGCCGGTAGGCAGGATGTCACCCGTGTTTGTCAGCGCAGCTTCCGACATAAGTCTTTCCTTCTCAGGTAGAGAGCAACAGCCCGAACAATACAATCCAGACCAGCAACAGGTAGTGCCAGTAAACCGCACACAGCTCGATGCTCAGACGCACATTTTCTGCGCTCGCACCGCCGAACACGCGCACCAGGGAGCGCGCCCAGACCCAGATGCCACCGAGCAGGTGCAGGCCATGCAACCCGGTCAGCAGGTAAAAGAACGCGTTCGCCGGATTGCCGGTGACGGTTTCGCCGGCACGCGTCAGTTCGACCCAGGCGATCAGCTGGCCGACGAGAAACAGCACGGCCAGGCTGCCAGCCACAATAAGGCCGGGCTTCAGGCGCTCGGTACGGCCGGCAACCGCCGCATTGCGTGTCCAGTGATACGCGATACTCGAGAGCACGAGCAAACCTGAGTTGGCCCACAGCACGCGCGGGTCGGATAGCGGAATCCAGTCCGGCGCAAGCCGCATGCGAATCGTGTACGCGCTAATGAACAGCGCGAACAGAGACGTGACGACCGCCAGGAACGTCGTCAGTCCGATGGCCTTGCTGCTGCTGTCCAGCGACCTGCCGCTCATCGCATCATCCGTCGCGCTCGATACCCACGGCTGCGTGTTGAAGGTTTGCTTCAGCAGCCAGGTGATGACGGTGGCCATGATGATGGCCAGGAAGATGAGCGTGATTGTCACTAGTGATGAACCCCGTGCTCACGCCCGACCGGTACTTCACTTGCAGGTACCGTTTGCGGCGTGAAG
Organism: Woeseia sp.; assembly: GCA_049665065.1. Lineage (GTDB taxonomy): Bacteria > Pseudomonadota > Gammaproteobacteria > Steroidobacterales > Woeseiaceae > Woeseia. The sequence continues at coordinate 1,882 of JBATFU010000301.1, forward strand.
TCCTGCTCCTGGCCCGGCACGCTGAAGTCGTACGCCCAGCGATGCACTTCCGGCAGGTGGTGCCCCCAGTTGCCGTGCTTCGGCGGCGTGTCCGGCGTTTGCCACTCGAGCGATGTGCCACCCCAGGGATTGCCGCCTGCCGGCTTGCCGCTTTTCACACTCCAGATCATGTTGATGAAGAACAGGATCTGCGTCAGCGCAACAAAGATCGCGGAGATCGTGATACTGGTGTTCAGGTCATGCGCGGATTCAGGCATGAAGTCCGTGATGCCCATCGCGAAGTAACGCCGTGGCACGCCCAGGAAGCCGAGGTAATGCATCGGCAAATAAATCGAGTAGGTACCGAGGAATGTCAGCCAGAAATGCCAGCGACCTAGCGTCTCGTTGTACATCTTGCCGGTGATCTTCGGGAACCAGTGATAGATCGCGCCGAACACGACGAGGATAGGCGACACGCCCATCACCATGTGGAAATGCGCGACGACGAAGTAGGTATCCGATAGCGGCAGGTCAACGACCACGTTGCCGAGGAAGATGCCGGTCAGACCGCCGTGAATGAACGTAAAGATAAAACCGATCGCGAACAGCATCGGTACGCGCAGGTGAATGTTGCCCTGCCACAGCGTCAGGACCCAGTTATACACTTTGAGCGCCGTAGGTACCGCGATAATCAAGGTCGTCGTCGCGAAGAAGAAACCGAAGTACGGGTTCATGCCGCTGACGTACATGTGATGCGCCCACACGATGAAGCTCAAGCCGCCGATCGCGATAATGGCCCAGACCATCATGCGGTAACCGAAGATGTTCTTGCGCGCGTGTGTTGCGAGCAGGTCGGAGACGATGCCGAACGCCGGCAACGCGACGATGTACACCTCGGGATGACCGAAGAACCAGAACAGGTGCTGGAACAGGATAGGGCTGCCGCCGGTATGCGCGACCTGTTCTCCTGCCGAGATCATTGCGGGCATGAAGAAACTGGTCAGCAGCGTTCGATCGAGCAACATCATGATCGCGCTGACGAGCAGAGCCGGGAACGCGAGCAGGCCGAGAATGGTAGCCATGAAAATGCCCCAGACCGACAGCGGCATGCGCATCAGCGTCATGCCGCGGCAACGCGCCTGCAGCACGGTAGTGACATAGTTCAGGCCGCCCATCGTGAACGCCACAATGAACACCGCGAGAGACACCAGCATCAGAATGATGCCCCACTCCACGCCGGGAGTTCCCTCGGCTATTGCCTGTGGCGGGTACAGCGTCCAGCCCGCGCCGGTCGAACCGCCCGGCACAAAGAAACTGACAAGCAAAATGATGACCGACACCAGGTACACCCAGTAACTGAGCATGTTCAGGTACGGGAACACCATGTCGCGCGCGCCACACTGCAGCGGAATCAGGTAATTACCAAACCCGCCCAGGAACAAGGCCGTCAGCAGGTAGATCACCATGATCATGCCGTGCATGGTGATGAACTGGTAATA
>JBATFU010000302.1:0-4485 GCA_049665065.1 Woeseia sp.
CGCTCGATGTCTTCGATAGACGCGAGCTCGCTGGCACCGGCCATCTTGCTGCCGAGTTCAACGAGGAAATCGCCGCGATCCGGGTACTGGATGTTGGTCAGGGATGTCTTGAAACGACCCTGCGCATCGCCCGAAACGGTCTGCAATACACCGAACAACTCTTTCAGGGCACCGAGGCGCTCGTCGAGTTGTGCACGTGCATCGCCAATCTTCTGCTGATTGCTGGCGAACAATGCTTCCAGGCGAGCACTCTCGTTCTCCTGACGCGTACGATCCGCGCGCGCCTGGTTCAGCAATTGCTGCTGTTCCGTACGACGACGCGCGAAGTCTGCTTCGCGCTGGCGGGCTTCCGCCGAGTCCCGTGCCTGACCCTGTTCGATCATTTTCAGCAGCTGGCTCATGTTGCTGGCCGCTTCCTGTGCCTGCGCCACACCCATTCCGAGAACGGCGACGACAGCTAATAGTGCTATGCGTTTCATATTAGGAAGCCTCCCCGGCTGGTTTCGGTGCCGGTATTGGCAGCAGCATCAGCTCCGGCGCGATCAACTGGCGCGCCATCCGCAAGCCTTTGCGAATTTCGCTGCGATCCGCCGAATCAAGCAATTCGAATTGCCGCGTTTCCTGATTGTAATGACCGGTTATCTGCGAATCGTCACTCTGGAAATACAATCCGACTCGGCCTATGCGCAGCATATTGTAGTCACGCGTTGCGCCGTCGATATCCAGCGACTGCTTGTACCATTCCGCCGATGAACCGTAATCCATCTCGATCTGGTAGGCCTCCATCACCTTGCGGAATTTTTCCGCAACGCTGACGTTGGACTGCTCCATGATGTCTTCCAGTTTTCCGACTCGTTCCATGCGCTCATCGAGGAGGAACGGAATATCAAACTGAATACTCTGTTGCAGACCGTCGATCATGCGAGTCATTAATGGGAAAATTTGTCGATTAATAACGTCGACCTGCTCCATTGACAGCGCGATCTCATTCAGCGTGGCCGTCTGGCCCTGCACCTGAGCGGTCATCAAACGATTGTAAACCTGCAGACCTTCTATCTCTTTGTTGATCCCGCGATATTGGTCAGTCAAAGTACGCGTACCGTCTACCACGCCATTGATTCGCTCTTGCGAAGCCTGGGCCAGTTCTAACCGCCGCAGATCTGCACGCAAAACGTCATCGACGGACTGGGCGAAGACGCTGCCGGACGATGCGATGACCGCTGCCGCAACTAATGCAGCTGTCATTGGCCGACTGCTACTTTTGCACCGTTTCATGGACACTCCTTAAAGATCGAGTTTTTTAGGTATTGGAAAAGATTCTTGTTAGGAAGAGAGACGCGCAGAAACCCCGTTCGATTTTCAAACACGTCAACGCAGAAAATGTCGCCATTGCGGCATACCCTGCTGCACTCGCGACCCTCTCCCCTGATGCCGCGGTGTAAATACTTTTGAACCCTTTGTTATCTGAGGCGGAAATCCCGTCATTTCCGGTCGCGGTCGCAGGCGCCCTGTTCCCTGGTACGCCCCCGCATTGTCATTTGGGTCATTTCTGGCGATCAAGAATACCACATGCTTCATATATCGCTAGTCCAACCGGACGATTAGATCGATTCAGCAAATACCGTTTTTACAGTCCGCGTTGCCGCGCCATCTCCAGCTTCGCGAGAGCTGCGAGGTGCACTTCGTCCGGGCCATCCGCCAGCCGCAAAGTTCTTGCGCCGGCCCAGGCTGCCGCTAATCCGAAATCATCGCTTACCCCGCCGCCACCATGAATCTGGATCGCCCGGTCAAGGACACGCAAGGTCATTGATGGAGCCACAACTTTTATCATGGCGATTTCCGCACGTGCAGCTTTGTTGCCGGCCTTGTCCATCATGTCTGCCGCCTTCAGCGTCAGCAGGCGAGCCTGGTCGATCTCTATCCGCGACTTCGCTATTGCTTCCCGGACAACACCCTGCTCATTGAGCTTGCGACCGAACGCAACTCGCTCCTCGGCACGAGCGCACATCGCTTCCAAACCGCGCTCCGCCATCCCGATAAGTCGCATGCAATGATGAATGCGTCCGGGCCCGAGTCGACCCTGCGCAATTTCAAAGCCACGCCCCTCACCCAGCAAAATGTTTTCTGCCGGCACCCGCACTTGGGTGAAGCGCATTTCGGCGTGACCGTGCGGCGCGTCGTCGTAGCCATAGACACTCAGCGGACGCACGACCTTCACCCCGGGAGTGTCCATGGGCACGAGAATCATTGACTGCTGCTCGTGCCTGCTCGCGTCAGGATTCGTCTTACCCATAAAAATAAGTATTTTACAGCGCGGGTCCATGGCACCCGAGGTCCACCACTTGCGCCCGTCGATAACGTATTCGTTGCCGTCTCTGACGATAGTTGAGCGAATATTGGTGGCGTCAGACGATGCGACATCCGGTTCCGTCATTGCAAATGCGGAGCGAATTTCGCCGCGTAGCAAGGGCTCCAGCCACTGTTGCTTCTGCGCGGCCGTGCCGTAGCGAACCAGCACCTCCATATTGCCGGTGTCCGGCGCAGAACAATTGAAAACTTCTGACGCAATCAGGGAGCGCCCCATGATTTCCGCAAGCGGCGCGTATTCAAGATTGGAGAGCCCGGCACCCGCGTCATCTTCCGGCAAAAACAGGTTCCACAGTCCGGCTGAACGGGCTTTTTCTTTCAGCGTTTCCATGATCGGTGGAATCGTCCAGCGAGAGTCACCGGCAGCGACAGAGTCCGCGTACGCCTTTTCGTTTGGGTAGATGTGTTCCTGCATGAATGCGTGTACGCGGGACTGGAGTTCGCGGACCTTGGGGGTGTGGTCGAAATTCATGGGATCGATGGTGCTCCAGGTTGTGCAAGGCGACGACGCAGCATACCCGTACCAGCTAGCTGTGCCAGCCCCCGCCGCGACAATTTCGACTCCCCGCGCACCGCGCATGTTGCATTGCACAACCATGCCGGCTAACGTGCGGCATCGGTTTCACGCTTGATCTGGAGGATCACGAGGTGCGCGCACTCGTTTGTTACAAGCACGGCACGCCTGCCGATCTGGAACTACGCGAATGGCCGGATCCGACTCCAGCCGCGGGCGAAGTGCGGGTTGCCGTCAAGGCCGCCGGCATCAACTTTCCCGACGTGCTGATGATCGCCGGACGCTACCAGGTGCAGCCCGAAATGCCGTTTATTCCAGGCGCGGAGTTTGCCGGCGAAGTGATCGAAGTGGGCAGCGGCGTGACGCATCTGCAGCCGGGCCAGCGCATTCTTGCAATGTGCGGCAATGGTGCCATCGCTGAACAGATCTGTGTGCCGGCGAAACAGGTTCTGCCGATTCCTGGCAGCATGAGCTGGGAACAGGCAGCCGGATTCATCCTGACCTACAGCACGTCGCACCACGCCCTGAAGCAGCGCGCGCAGCTAAGGGCTGGCGAGACACTGCTCGTAACCGGGGCTGCTGGCGGAGTTGGACTAACTGCGGTTGAACTCGGACATCTGGCCGGCGCGAAAGTCATCGCGGCTGCGAGTTCGCAGGAAAAGCTCGATCTCGCCAAATCCTATGGCGCGACAGAGTTCATAAACTACAGGGACGATTCCCTGCTCGAGCGCCTCAAAGAAATTACTGGCGGCAAAGGTGCTGACGTCATTTACGATCCCGTTGGCGGCGAGCTCTTTGATCAATTGCTGCGTGGCGTTGCCTGGAACGGGCGCATTCTGGTCATCGGTTTTGCCAGCGGCACCATTCAAAAAATTCCGGCCAACCTGCCCTTGCTGAAGGGCTCTTCGATCGTGGGCGTGTTCTGGGGGCGCTTTGCGGAGACTGAACCCGCTGCACAGGCCGAGAACACGAGGGAACTTCTCGCGCACTTTGCCGAAGGCAAACTGCGGCCACACGTGTCGCAGGTTTTTGCTTTCGAGGATGCGGCAGCCGCGATTGCATGCCTTGCCGAGCGCCGCGCGATGGGCAAAGTGATCGTCACAATTTAGATTAAAAACATTTAGTTATTAATTCTTTCTCGAAACGACTGAAATCCGGTCCGACCGCATGTTGCGCGACCTTGGCAGCCCTCGCCGCTGCGCCGGAAAGTACGAGCGGGCCTGTCCAAATTGTTGATTTTGAAAGCGTTGACATCAAATGAAGCATCCAACATGATCGCGTCATGTTGGTTCCTGACGCATTTAGAGAGTGCAGTTCGCGCATGGCGATGGCGTCACTGCTACCAGTGCTTGCGCTGCTCCCCGGCTGGAGACATCGCGGGTAACGCTCAGGAATCGATTCGAAACTACAGGCAAACCCCGCATCCATTCAGGATCGTGGGGTTTTTTTTAAGCAACGCATTGCCGCGGGCAGTGCAACAATGAAGCAAATCCAAATAAGGACCGACCGATGCAAATGTACACAGAATCCGATGTCGACACTGGGAGCTTGACCGGCAAGCGCGTGACCGTGCTGGGCTATGGCAGCCAGGGTCGGGCCCACGC
>JBATFU010000303.1:0-3355 GCA_049665065.1 Woeseia sp.
CGTTTGGCGTCCGCCGCGGCTACGTTGATCGCGCCCTGAGCGGCGATCACCCGACCTTCGAATGGTTGCACCGCGATTCCAACGGCCGCGAAATTCCCTGCGAAGTACGCTTCAGCAGGCTGCCGGCCAGTGAGCGACGCCTGATCCGCGTCAGCATAACGGACATCACCGAGCGTAAACGCAACGAGGAACTGTCCTACGCGCAGAACAAGATTCTCGAAATGATTGCGGCCAGCACCGCGTTCGACCGGACAATGCGTTCAATCTGTCGCTGCACGGAAAAGATCGCGACGGGCATGCGCGCGGCGGTGATGCTGCTGGATGGCGCGCAACGCACCTTGAGCGTGGAAGAGGCGCCCAATCTGCCAGATCAGTTCCGCATACAGCTCGATTTCACGCGCGTTGCGGAACACAGCATTGCGTGTGGCGCGGCCGTTTTCGGGGGGCAGGAAAAGTTCGTCAAAAACATCGCTCTCGACGGTGCCTGGAAGCGCCTGCACCATCTTGCAGAGGCAAACAGTATTCGCGCCTGCTGGTCGTTTCCGCTGTTTGCTGCCGCCGACCAGGTCATCGGCACGCTCGACGTGTACCTCAACGAGCCACGCGAACCCAGCACCGACGAACTCGACAAACTCGGACGCATGGCAAAACTTGCCGGCATTGCGATTAAACGCCAGCAGGATGAAGACAGACTGCGCAACAGCGAAGGCCGCTATCGCGGATTATTCGAGAACGTCGTCGACGGGGTCTACATTGCGTCTTGCGATGGTGGCCTGATTACCGTCAATCCTGCATTGGTCGAGATGCTCGGCTATGCCAGCGCCGAAGAGCTGAAAAGTGTTGGCCGCACGACGCTGCTGTACGTCAATCCGATAGACCGGGAGCGGGTGTTCGCTCGGCTCGAGGCCCAGGGTGTTGTCAAGAATTTTGAATACCGTTTGCGGCGCAAGGATGGTCGCGAGATCGTCGTGCTCGAAAACTCGCGTGCGGTATACGACAAGGACGGCAAGATCGTTGCGCATGAGGGCACGATCACGGATATCACGGAACGCAAAATTGCAGAGACGCGCATCTTCGAGGAAAAGGAGCGCGCGCAGGTAACCCTGCAATCCATTGGCGACGGCGTCATCACGACGGATTCCAGTGGCCGTATCGACTACATCAACCCGGTCGCCCAGGACCTGACCGGCTGGGATACGCGCTCTGCCCGCGGCAAGCCGATCGAAGAAGTCCTGATGATCGTCAACGAGCACACGCGCTCTTCGGTTGAAAACCCCGTGTCGCGCTGCCTGAAGGAAGGTCGCGTGATTGCGCTGGCTGAAAACTCGGTCCTGATCGCGAAGCAGGGTATTGAAATTCCAATCCAGGACTCCGCGGCGCCGATTCGCGACCGCATCGGCAATATCGTTGGCGCCGTCATGGTGTTCCATGATGTCAGCAAGGAAACCCGGCTGTTCCGTCAGCTGTCGTACCAGGCATCGCACGATGCGGTGACGGGCCTGATCAACCGCCGCGAGTTCGAGAACCAGCTCGTGACGGCGCTCGAAACGACGCGCAGCAATGCACAGCTGACACACGCCGTCCTGTACATCGACCTTGACCAGTTTAAGGTGGTCAACGATACGTTCGGCCATACCTCCGGTGACGAATTACTGCTGCAGGTTTCGGAGATCATCCAGGCGAATATTCGCTCAACGGATATTCTCGCGCGGCTTGGCGGCGATGAGTTCGGCGTCTTGCTGGAGCGTTGCGACGAAACCCGCGCCATGAACGTCGCCGAGTCCATCCGCTCCGCCATTGAGGATCACCGCTTCTCCTGGCAGGGCGCTTTTACGAACGCGCGCTGTTCGATCGGCGTCGTCGTCGCCAATTACGAAAGTCCCAGCGTCGCAAGCGTGATGAGCTCCGCCGACGTAGCCTGCTATTCCGCGAAAGACATGGGCCGCAACCAGATCCACCTGTACCAGGACAGCGACGCCTCGGTACGCCACGCGGAAATGAAATGGGTCTCAAGAATCACCAGTGCCGTCGAAGAAAATCGACTGGAACTGTACTTCCAGCCAATCGTTGGAATAGGTCAGGGGCATGAAGATGCGCCGGGTCACTACGAGCTGCTGCTCAGGATGCGCGACGAAAACGGCGATATCGTGGGGCCGGACCAGTTTATCCCGGCGGCTGAACGTTACAACCTGATGTCGACGCTCGATCGCTGGGTGGTACGCCAGGCCTTGTCAGAACTTGCGGATCGCAATCCCGACGGACCGGCGCGTTACACCATTGCGATCAACCTGTCTGGCACGAGTCTCAGCGAAGACCGCTTCCTCGAATTCGTCATGAAGGAACTGCAGACGCAGGCACTGCCAGCCGGCGCAGTGTGCTTCGAAATTACCGAAACAGCAGCCATCTCGAACCTGACGCGCGTCGTTCACTTCATGAAGGCGCTGAAAAAGCTGGGCTGCAAATTTTCCCTGGACGATTTTGGCAGCGGCCTGTCGTCCTTTGCGTATTTGAAGAATCTGCCGGTCGACTACATCAAGATCGACGGGCACTTTATTCGCAACGTTGCGGAGAACATTGTGGACGAGAGCATGGTCCGCGCGATCAGCCAGGTCGGTCAGGCCATGGGTATCGAAACCATCGCGGAACGCGTCGAGACCCAGGCGGTCATGAACAAACTCGGCGAACTTGGCGTTCGTTATGTGCAGGGCTATCACATTGCGCGGCCCACCTCCGTCGCGTCCTTCCGGCCCTGGACGGAAACCGCCGACGTCGCACCGATGCTTGCCTGATACCGGGCGCGCGCTGCCTGCGGTACACTGGCCGCCGTTTTCATCGATTTTCAGGCAATGAGTAGCAACCAGAACGCTGACACCGCCGCCAGCCGCACCCTGCTGGCCGCCGACGAGCCCGCCGCCTTTCGCATCGTTAACCCCGACTCTACGAGTCCCTTGCTGCTGCTGTGCGATCACGCCAGCCGCCGCATTCCGGCTGCCCTGGGGTCGATGGGCCTCGATCCGGCGGCTTTGCGCTGCCACCTGGCCTGGGATATCGGCGCGGGTGCCTTGACCGAAACGCTGGCGCAGCGACTCGGCGCAACCGCGGTGCTGTGCAACTACTCGCGGCTGGTCGTCGACTGCAATCGGCAGCTGCTCGACCCGCAGGCGTTCCTCGAATTCGGCGATGGCGTGATCATTCACGGCAATCGCGCATTGAACGAAGAGCAAAAAAAGGCGCGGGCAACGGAAATTTTCTGGCCCTACCATGCGGCCATCGACAAGCAGATAAAACGCCTCACGGCCGCCGGCATTACGCCAATCATCCTGGCCATCCACAGTTTCACGCCCGTCATGAACGG
>JBATFU010000304.1:0-6825 GCA_049665065.1 Woeseia sp.
AAAAGATCGCGGTCCTGGTAGCGAATTTCAGTTTCGTAAAGCTTCGCGCCGTCGCCGTAACGCTGCAGGCTGGCGAGCCCCGACGTCGTGATAATCGCTTCCTTGCCCTGGATGTCGATTTCCAGTCCGCTGAACATGACGTGCAACACTGCGTCGGTATCCGCCGGTATCTCTGCAACAGGCGCAACGATTTTCGAATCCAGTGACGGCAGCTTGCGGATCCCCCAGAACACATCGAGCGCCAACCCGTCGTCGGTTAGCGTCGGGCTCTCCGCTTCGATCAGTTCTTCGGCCAGCGCATCACGAAACTCCTGAATCTCGCGTTTTGCGGCTCCAGTCAGGCCGCCGAAGATCGCGCCGGGTATCGTCAGGATCGGGATAGGAATAACAATCGGCACCGGCCCAACCTGTTTCGAAAAACGCCCCAGGCGTGAGCCGGCTGCCACGCCGCCCATCAGGCCCGGCGTACCCTTCTCATAAGTGCCGGACACCGCCTCGTCCGCCTGGCTCCTGGTCGCAACGACCACGACTTTCTGCAGAGACGTGCGCAACGCCTCGGTCATGTGTAACGCGGGCGCAGCATTGGCCGCTTGCGGGTCTGACATCCCGGCATCCACGCCCTGGCCAAGCGCCTCGCCGGCTGCCAGCGCGCAAACACTCATTGTCAGCGCGCAAAAAAACGCCGGTCCATAGCCCTGTTGTTGTGCAGATGGCTGTCTAGGTCGCATCGCCTTCCCTCAAATTCCTGCTGCCCGCGAAAAGCGCTTTCACTGCAGCGAATGTGCTCACACAGCCAAGCTCCGGTGGCCAGCGACAGCATTGATTAATGCCTGATTCTATTGAGTTTCCGATTCATTTTTCGACTTACACGTCGCTAAAGAATTCCCGGCGACAGCCGATAGTCATTGCAGACAGGTACGCGCACCGGCGCTGAGTGCCGGACAAGGGGCACCCCGCGCTGTCGGCACGGCACGGCGCTTTTGCCGTAACTAATTGTTTTTAAGCATAAAAGAGGCAGGACATTGCTCAAGGCTGATCGCATTGGACTCGTGATCCTGATCGCGTCGCTGTCGGCTATTGCGGCGGTTGCGATTGTCGTCTTCGAGTACCAGCAGGACGAACGCGTTGCGGCAATCCGGTCAGAGGGCCTGAGCCTGGCTCGCGCCCTGTCAGGCGTGCCTTACGACCAGCTGGCGCCGGGCGGACAACAGCAGGGCGTGCTGCAGGTCCTGCGCCACAGCGCCGGCAACGACAATCTCGCCTACGCGAGAATCGTCAATGACCTGGGGCAGCCGGTTGCCGAGGTGGTCGCAGATGGCGTCATCGTGCCCGCTGCACAAATGCCGCTGGAACCTGCCGAGTGGATTGGCGAACTGGACCTGACGCTGCAGGTTGATCAGCGCGACGTCATCGAATTCCATGCGCCGCTACTCGATGACGGTCAGTTGCGTGGCTTCGTTCGACTGGGCTACTTCGCACCAGCCGTCGGCTTCGGGGCGGAGCAGCTTTCTTTCCTGGCGACGGTGTCATTGCCGGTCCTGCTGCTGGTACCGCTCTTCCACTTCCTGCTGCGCCGCGAAATCACACCGATCATCGCCGCTAATCAACAGATCAACCGGATTCTCGATGCGGATTCCCTGCGACGCATTGAGATCTCTGCGACCGGCGAGCTCGGCAGCTTCATGCAGCGCTTCAACGGCGTCATCGAATTGGCGCGCACCCGAATCGATACGCTCGAGCAGGGCCAGCAGCAGCTCATCACCTCCAGCAAGCTGATGAACTACCGCAAGAACCGCGTCGAAACCGTGCTCGAGGCGATTCCGGAAGCGATGATGATTCTCGACGAGACCGGCAGCATCACGTTCGTTAACCAGAAGCTCGCGGCAATGTTCAACGTGACGCCGCAGCTCATCATGACCCAGCCGCCGCAACGCTGGTGTGAGAACCCGGACATCCTGCAACTGCTGGCGAAATACCAGTCGGGCGGCAAGACACGGCATTTTACCGAAACCATTCGTTTCAGCCTCGATTCGGTAAACGAACGAGCGATAGCCACCAAGACCTACACGCTGTTCTCACCGAAACAGGACGGCGAAGTACTGGGCACGCTGATCATCTTCCGCGACGAGTCGCAGGAAGCGCTCGCGCGTCAGGCGCGTGGCGATTTCGTCGCACACCTGTCGCATGAGTTGAAGTCCCCGCTGAACGTGCTTGCGCTGTACAGCGAATCGCTGCTGGGAGAAGCCGGGCGCACCGAGGAATTCCGCGTTGAAGCGGCGAACGTCATCGCAGAAGAAGTTGCAAGACTGAGCTCGCTGATCAACAGCCTGCTGAGCCTGACACAGATCGAAAGCGGCAGCCTGACACCGACACGCAGCCTCGTGAAACTGCGCGACGTCGCCACCGCCGCCTTCGAAGAAGCACAGCACATGGCCGCCGACAAGAACATTTCGTTCGAGTTCGACGCACCGAAGCAGATGAACCCGGTGTACGTCGACAAGGCCTTGCTGCGCATAGCCATCACCAACCTGCTTAGCAACGCGGTGAAGTACAACCAGCCGGACGGCGAAGTCCGCCTCACGATCGAAGAAACCGACGACGCGATCCAGATTCGCGTGAAGGATTCAGGCATCGGCATCAGCGAGGAAGAAGAGGCGAAGATCTTCGACAAGTTCTATCGCTCCACCGACCAGCGCGTTCAGGTCATCGGCGGGCACGGCCTCGGACTGGCCCTGACGAAACAGATTATCGAACTGCACCACGGCACGCTTTCCCTTAATCACGAATGCAAGACGGGTGCGGAATTCATTATCAATCTCTGGAAGGAAGCCACCACTGTGAAGCAGGCAATCTAGCAATGAAGAAAATACTAATTGTTGACGATCATGCAGCCGTCATCCGCGTGTTGCGCCTTGGCATAGAGCAAGGCGGCTACGCCGTGGACTCGGCAAGCGATGGCATCGAGTGCCTTGCAATGCTCGAGAAAGGCCATCCTGATTTCCTGGTTACTGATATCGATATGCCGCGCATGTCGGGCAAGGACCTCTGTGCCGCGATTGCCGAGCGCTATCCCGACCGGCAGTTCCCTATCGTTGTCCTGACCTCACGTTCCGAGCTCGAACACCGGGACTGGACCGCAAATATCGAAAATCTCGAGTTCATGGAAAAGCCTGTCAGCGTTCGCCAGCTGCTGGCGCATATCGCAAGCAGTCTCAAACTCACTACTGAAGCAGGTGTTGCCTGACATGTCCGAACAAACCCTGAAACTGTTATCGATGGCGAAGTACGAAGGCATGCTGATGCGCGCCTTTGCCGGCGCCACGTCCCTCGAGATCCGCGATCTCAACAACGTGCGCATCTGGCAGTCGCAAGCCGGTGGTTCCGCGAGCGCCGAAAAAGCCGTGGACGATACTGCAGCCGTCAGCTGGTCTGCAGGTGACAACAGCCTGGAGCGGCGACGCCTGCCGTCCGGACAGCTGCAGTTTCGCTACCCGATCAGCTTGCGCGCACGCGGCCGCGCTGGCTGGATCGTTGCCATTTATGACACGCAGTCGAACATAGCCCTGTCGAGCGCGATGGAATCGATTCAGCAGGCATTCACTGATGTCGCCACATTCATCCAGGAAGAACTCGAACTGCAGCTCGAGTGCAATCAGCTCGCCGTCGAACTGACGGAGCGCTACGAAGAGCTCAATCTTGTCTATTCGACCAAAGACCAGGTTGAACATTTCGAAGAGGGCCAGGAGGCCTTGTCGAGGCTGGTACACAACTGCGCTGATTACCTGGACGTCGGTTTCGTCGCATTAATCTGCCGCGATCGGGGCCTCTCTCTGCACGAGACCAATCGCCGCAATGCGCCGCCAGACACCGAAGCCGCGCTCAACATTCTGTCAACAACGATCTACAACCACATCGAATCGCAGGTGCAAAGCCTCGTTATCAATGAATCCGATGACGAGCTGCGCGCGCGCCTGTTTGCCGGGCGTGACGAGAACCTGCTCGCCTACCCCATCATCGACGACTACGGCACCACCATCGGCATTCTCGCGGTGGTGGCGCGACGCGAGCTGCATACCTTCTCGAATGGCGACCGCAACCTGCTGGAAGTCATGGCCAAAAAAGCCTCGCGCATCATTCATACGCACCACGACGCGCTGACCGGCCTGATCAATCGCAGTGGCTTTGAGTCGTCGCTGATGACGACGCTGGCAACGACCCGCAGCAAGAATCAGCAGCACTGCCTGCTGCACATCGACATCGACCAGCTGCGCGTGATCAATGACCTGATGGGCTACCAGGAAGGCGACAACCTGATTCGCCGCATCGCGAAACAACTGCGCGGCTTGCTGCGTGACAGCGACATCCTGGCGCGACTTGGTGGCGACGAGTTTGTTGTGTTGCTGACCAACTGCGACATGAAAGTCGGGGTATCGATTGCCGACAAGATTCGTTCGGCAATGCACGACATTATCGTGGTGTCCGGCAACAAGCAGCTCGGCATCACGGCCAGTATCGGTGTAATCGCCGTGACTCGCGAAACTGACGGCATCATGACGGTCATGGCATCGGCTGAGATCGCCTGTCGCACCGCGAAGGAAGGCGGCAATGACCGCATCCAGGTTTTTGAGGAAGACAATACGGCGCTGCTGCAGCGCAGTGAAGAAATCGAATGGATCGGTCGCATACAGCAGGCGCTGCGCGACGATATGTTTGTCCTGCATTGCCAGCCGGTATTGCCGATTCGCGATGAAACGCAGCCGGAACATTTCGAAATGCTGGTGCGCATGCTTGACGAGAACGGCGAAATTCTCTCGCCCGCCCTGTTCATGCCTGCAGCCGAACGCTACCAGTTAATGCCGCAGCTGGATCGCTGGGTGATACGCAACTCGCTGGCAGAGCTGAAAAGCCACTGGGCTGAAATCGGTCCGTCCGGCGCGGTATTTTGCATCAACCTCTCGGGCCAGTCGCTGACCAACAGTGGCTTCCTTGCCTTCATCGCGCAGGAGCTCGAAACGAGCGGTATTGCCCCGGCGCAAATTTGCTTCGAGATTACTGAAACGGCAGCGATCTCCAATATCGATGAGGCAATCGAGTTCATCGCGGTATTGCAGGACATCGGCTGCCGTTTTGCGCTTGACGACTTCGGCGCGGGCCTGAGCTCTTTCGGCTACCTGAAGGTTCTGCCGGTCAACTACCTGAAAATCGACGGCAGCTTCATACGCGAGCTGAACACGGATCGCTTTTCTGCCTCGATGGTGAACGCGATCTGCCAGATCGGCCGCACGATGGGCCTGTCCATGATTGCCGAATACGTCGGTGATGCGGCAACGGTCGACAAGCTGCGGGAGATCGGTGTCGATTACGGTCAGGGCTTTTTCCTCGGCAAACCACAGCCGTTAACGGAAGTGACCGAGCGCCTGTGCGCGAATGCGCACGCCGTGCGTGCATGAGCGAAGCCGCGACCCATTCGACGACCACCGTCAGCCGCGTCCGTATCGGCGTGGCGATGCACGTCACGCCCAAGTTTTCCCTGAAGGGCAACGACGCGCTGCAGGACCTGATGCTGGCCATTGACGAATGCGTTGATGCAGGTGAAATAAAACTGATACTCGATTTTTCTGCCGTGCAGATCATCGACAGTCTTGCAATCTCGTCGCTGATGGACCTGCAGGACCGCCTGATGAAACTCGGCGGCTGGATCAAGATCTCGAGCTTCAATTCCATCATCGGCGAAATCGCCGAAATCACCGGTTTCTCTGACTACGTTACGTTTATCAGTAACGAAGGCGCGTCTGCGGAAAAGAAGTCCGATGGCGTCAGCGCGGGACCCGGCGCGCGACTGGGCGACATTCTCGTTGCGAGAGGCCTCATTGATGAGGCCAAGATCAAGGAAGCCCTGAAGCTGCAGGAACGGCTCGGCAAACGCATGGGCCAGATCATTATTGACAAAGGCTGGGTCAGCGAAAACGACGTTCTGCGTGCCCTCGGCCAGCAGCTCGGCGTGCCGTTTGTGCGAATCCGACCTGGCCTGTTTGATCCCGATGTCACGGCCGCACTCGATCCGGACATCGCGCGCCGCCTTTGCGTCCTGCCGATGTTCCGCGTCAGGAGCGTGATGTTCGTCGCGACGGCAAAACCGCAGGACATGCCGTCGATCGAAGAAATGGCAGAGCGGCTGCAGTGCAAGATTCGCCCGGTGCTGGCGCGCAAGGAAGACATACTGAAACTGTTGCGGGAATCGGCACCCCTCGACGACATGCAGTTCGACATGATCGGCGACGTCGACGAAGACTTTGCCGTCGTCGAAAACATCCAGGTTGACGACTACGCCGCAATCGACGAAGTCGCTGCAGGCAGCCCGGTCGTCAACCTTGTCAATTCAATCATTCAGCGCGCCGTGCAGGATGGCGCCAGCGATATTCACCTCGAGCCGTTTCGCACGCACTCCCGCATTCGCTTCCGGATTGATGGCCTGCTCTACGAATTCACCGCGCCACGCGTCGAACTGCATCCGGCGCTCGTGTCGCGACTCAAGGTCATGGCGAATCTCGATATCGCTGAACGGCGCATGCCGCAGGATGGCCGCATCCAGGTCACGACCCAGGGGCGCTCTATTGACCTGCGCTTCAGCTCGCTGCCCGGCCTCTACGGCGAAAAAGTGGTGCTGCGAATTCTAGACAAGAACCAGGCAATTCTCGATGTCAACAAGCTCAACATGAGCAGCGACAACCTGACTCGCTTCAAGAAATTGCTCGACGCAACGCACGGCCTGATTCTCGTCACCGGCCCCACCGGCAGCGGTAAGACCACCAGTCTGTACGCGGC
>JBATFU010000305.1:0-1659 GCA_049665065.1 Woeseia sp.
CTCAACATTCTGAATACGGAAGACCGCAATATCTCGACCGCGGAAGACCCCGCAGAAATCAACTTGCCGGGTATCAACCAGGTCAACGTTAATCCCAAGGTGGGGCTTACCTTTGCCTCCGCGCTGAAGGCATTCCTGCGCCAGGATCCGGATATCATCATGGTAGGTGAGATTCGTGACCTCGAGACCGCAGAAATCGCTATTAAAGCGGCGCAAACGGGTCACCTTGTGCTCTCAACGCTACACACGAATGACGCCCCGAAAACCCTGACGCGTCTCGTTGACATGGGTGTGAAACCCTACGCGATCGCAACTTCAGTCAGCCTGATCATTGCCCAGCGCCTGGCGCGGCGGCTTTGCGACAACTGCAAGGAGCAGCGCGACGTACCGGAAGAAGCATTGAAGAAAGAGGGCTTTACCGACGACGACATCAAGGCTGGCCTGACAATTTTCGCCCCGAGCGCAAAAGGCTGTAAGGTTTGTAACGCAGGCTACAAGGGGCGGCTTGGCATCTTCCAGGTCATGGAAGTGTCGGAAACCATGGGCCGTATCATCATGGAAGGCGGCAACGCCATGCAGATTGCAGAACAGGCTGAAAAAGAAGGCGTAGTGGATTTGCGCCGCGCCGGCCTGAACAAGGTCCGGGACGGGCTTACGAGCCTCGAAGAAATCAACCGGGTTACGATTGAGTAATGCAGGCAGCAGCGCGCTCGCGCGCTTGACCTCGCGGAGTAGATAGTCACGATGGCGGAAGCAGCAACAGCATCGAGCACCACCTTCCTGTGGGAAGGCACGGATCGTAAAGGCAACAAGATCAAGGGCAAGACACTGGCGGCCAATGAGGCGGCAGTGCGCTCTGACCTGCGCCGGCAAGGCGTGGTACCAAGCCGCATCAAGAAGCAGAGCAAGGGTCTTTTCAGTAGCGCACCGCCGATTACGACGGGCGATATCGCGATCTTCAGTCGCCAGCTGGCAACCATGCTGTCGGCGGGTATTCCGCTCGTGCAGTCCTTCGAGATCGTTGGCAATGGCCATGAGAATGCGTCGATGCAGAAGCTCATCCTGTCGATCAAGGCGGACGTCGAGGGCGGTAGTGCACTGGCAGAGGCATTAGCGAAGCACCCGCTGTATTTCGACGACCTGTTCGTCAATCTCGTAGAAGCAGGCGAACAGGCCGGTGCCCTGGAAACGCTGCTCGAAAAGATCGCGACGTACAAGGAAAAAACCGAGGCCATCAAGAAGAAGATCAAGAAAGCGCTGACCTACCCTGCCGCGGTCCTGGTCGTCGCCTTGGTCGTTACCGTCATTCTCCTGATCTTCGTCATTCCTGCGTTCGAAGACCTGTTTCAGGGCTTTGGCGCGGATCTGCCGGCCTTCACGCGAATGGTCATCGACCTCTCTGTATTCGTACGAACGCAGGGCTGGATCCTCGCGGGTCTGCTCACTGCCGCGATCATGACTTTTCTCTACTTCAAGAAACGTTCGCGCCCGATGCAGCAGTTCCTGGATCGCATGGCACTGAAAGCGCCAATTATTGGTCCGATCATCCAGAAAGCGGCTATCGCTCGTTACGCCCGTACGCTGTCCACCATGTTCAGTGCCGGTGTGCCGCTCGTTGAAGCGCTGGAATCCGTAGCCGGCGCAACTGGCAACATCGTT
>JBATFU010000306.1:0-3574 GCA_049665065.1 Woeseia sp.
GGGAAGCACCATCTCCAAAGCCACTGGCGATAATCCATTGAGTACCCGGGATAAGAACCAGGTCTTCTGCACTGACCGGGCCACAGATGTAAGCGTAGTCACCGGAGCCTTCACAGCCTTCGTCTGCGGCCCACACTGTGGAGAACACGATCGCGAGAATAATTGGGGACAGTTTACTCATTACTTTGCCTTTAATTAATTGGGGACAGTTTACTTATTCTTTGCCTTGCGCCCTGGTGCCAATCCTCTCAGTCGGCGTCCCGTAAGTTTCTCGAGCCTCAGGATGAAATTATCACAACCCACACCCCGCCCGGTGGATAGTTGGATAAAGGTGTCAGGTTTATTCTCGGTTAAATAAACCTGACACTGTTTTGCAGTCCGCCACTCAACATACTGAGTTGCCAGACCCTTCAGTAGGCCGGCGCGGCGCGGCTGAATGTTTCGAGGTGTAACGCCTTCCTCATTCCATTTATTGAAAGTGTTACGGTCTCCTCTGTTAAAAGCTAAGGAGGATCCGTGAACAACCAAAAAATACTCTTCGTACTAACCAACCACGACCGCTTGGGCCCCGCCAGCGACACATCCGCCGACAAAACAGGCTTCCACCTCGCCGAGGCGGCAAGGCCGTGGGCGGTGCTGACGGAAGCCGGTTACGCCATCGATCTCGCCTCGCCGAAAGGTGGCAAGGCGCCGATCGATCCGAGCAGCCGTGATCTCGATGACGAGGTCAACGCGCGCTTCATGAGCGATGCGAACATGGCCTCGCAGATCGATAACACGCACGCATTGAAAGACGTGCAGCTCGGCGATTACGCCGCGATTTATTTCCCGGGTGGCCACGGCACGATGTGGGACTTCCCGGAGAGCGACGACATTCAATCGGCCATTCGCACGATGTACGAAGACGGCAAAGTGGTCGCCGCCGTCTGTCATGGCCCGGCCGCGTTCGTTAACGTGAAGCTGTCGGATGGCAGCTGGTTCGTTAACGGCAAAACGCTGACGACCTTTACCGATGAGGAAGAACGCGCGGTAGAGAAAGACAGCCTCATGCCGTTCCTGCTTGAAGAGAAACTGAAAAGCCGTGGGGCGAAGATTGCGAAGGCTGGGAACTTTGAGAAATCTGTTTCTGTGGATCACCGGGTGGTGTCGGGGCAGAACCCGGCATCGGCGCAAGGCGTTGGGGAAGGGATTCGGGATTTGCTCAAAGAGCAGAAGGTGAAGGCTGCCTGATGCCACCCCTGGCTGCCGTCGATTAGTTGTTGCCCCTCCGGGGCTTTTAGAGGAGTGTGCTGATCGGGGGAGTCATTAATACTCTCCCGACTGTTTATTTCTCTTTGTCCTTAGACCCGAAAACCAACAGGAACATTAAATGATCAAATCTCTCGACAAGGTCCTTGAGGACCCCAAACTGAATATCCGCGCTCTGAAAGCACTGGCGGAGAACAGTTTTGACTCCATTCTGATAACGGACGCGACCGACAAAACCAAGATTCTTTATGCAAACAAGGCGTTCAAGAAACTGACCGGCTACAACCCCGCTGACGTCCTGGGCAAAACGCCAAAGATTTTGCAGGGCGCAGCTACCGACAAAGCAGTGATCTCGCGCCTGAGCAAAACGCTGGACGCTGGCGGTAAATTTGAGGGCAAGGCGATCAACTACAAGAAAGACGGCACGCCGTTTTTGATGCATTGGCGTGTGGTGCCGGTGAAGGTTGGTAAAGATACCCGCGTGTGGCTCGCTATTCAGCGTGAGACTGCCAGCATTTAGGGTGGGGGAAATAGGGGTCAGGTTTCTTTAATAGCCCTGCATACTCGCCAGCCTCGGCGCAAATCTCAGAGAAATGCTAAAGTTCGCGCATGGCTACGACCTCCAAAGAACTGTATGAAAGGGCGATGAGCCTCAACGATGAAGAGCGTGCGGAACTTGTGGCCCTGCTCCTGGCGAGCCTTGAGATCGACGCGGACGATGGCGTCGAAGCTGCGTGGCTGAAGGAGATTGAGCGTCGAGTCGCCGAACTTGATTCGGGCACCGTCAAATCGGTGCCATGGACAGAGGTGAGATCCAGGGTTTTCGAACCCGGTGCCCGTTGAGGTTCGTCTTCACCCGGCTGCAGAGCGCGAGCTTCGAGCCGCGCCGTAGCGGCGCACCCTGATCGTTGGCCGAGACTTTCTAATGCCGTAAGGCAATACGTGTTTCCGCGATTCCCGTTCACATTGATCTATCGTTCAATGCCTGAATGCGTTGAAGCCATCCCGTTTGCCCACCAGAAGCGGAAGCCGGGTTTCTGGCAGGCGCGATAGAAATAGCGTCCGCGAAGGACATACCACCTCACCTGACACCTTCTGCCTCTCTATCGTATTGTTTTGATTGTTTATTTGTTTGCTTTCAATTGAATTTCGAATATTGCGTTTATTTCGAATATTTCGTATATTGCCCACTCACAGAGGGCATCCACATGACCATTTCAGCAAGCTATACGGAGAAGATCGGAGACAGGCTCCCATCGCCTGGCGAACAAGAGGCCGCCAATCATTTGCGGAAGATTCTCGCTGCGCACGCGAGCTCGTCTGACAACAATCGCTTGAAGATTGTCGATCCAGCCGGTAACGCCTCCGACGTGATTCTCACCCCTGCCCTTTCTGAACTTTTGATCGAATTACTCGGATACATTGGCAAGGGGGACGCCGTTACACTCGTTCCTGTTACGCAAAAACTGACTACCCAGCAAGCCGCCGATATCTTGAATGTTTCGCGACCGTATTTTGTCGGGCTTCTTGAGAAAGGAGAAATTCCCTTCGAGCTTGTTGGGCGCCATCGGCGTGTCGCAGCAAACGATCTTTTCAATTACAAGAATGACCGAGACAAGAAGCGAGCCAAGGCCATGGAAGAGCTTGCGTTAAATGACGCAGACTATATTTGATGAATGTTCGCGAATCGATTCACTGCGGTTGTCGATGCCTGCGTACTTTTCAGTCCTTTAAAACGTAACCTCATACTTTCCCTGGCGGAGGCCGAGGTTAAAGGGAACATTTTGCTTTTCGCGTTTCTCTGAATATTTGCTGGATTTGAATATTCCAAGACGTGTCTGCATCGCCTAGCCTGATCGACCCACGATTAGAGCCCAGGCCATGCATACGCCATTGACGTATCTGCGCCATTGGCGTAGATTCTCCCATTGAAGCTGACCTTCCTCGAAACGCCGGTTTTTACTGATCAGATCACCCGGCTCCTCGATGACGCAGACTATCGCTGTCTGCAGGAGCACCTGCTACGTGCTCCAACAGCGGGAGACCTGATCATTGGAACGGGCGGCTGCCGGAAGATTCGCTGGGCGGCGACGGGTCGATCCGCTTGCAAGCGGGGCGGCATACGCGTCATTTATTTCTATAGAACAAAAGCGAACCAGGTTTTGTTTTTGCTCGCGTATGACCACCGCGCGATTGATGACCTGACGCCAGGTCAGAAGAAGCAACTGGCGACGCTGGTGAAGCAACTTAAGTAACAGCGGGACATATGGACAAGCATTTATTCGACAAGCTACTAAAGAGCGCATCGCAGGCAACCGACATCGTG
>JBATFU010000307.1:0-7841 GCA_049665065.1 Woeseia sp.
ATGTCGCTGAATCTCGTGAATATGCCCATGTTGCTGTCCTCTGGTTGGTGAAAACTCACTTCAGGTATTGCAGCTTCCGTGCCACTTTGCTTGAGATGCCCTAAGTTATTGAATAGTATAATAATAATGCTGCCGATTCGGTTTCAGGCGAAGAGCCGGAATTAGCCATTTTCGCCAACTATTAGTTCTCTGCGCACACACATAGTAATATTCGCCGATGTCCGAGAGTCGCTCGCAGCCGATTATTGGGGAGGCACCCGTCTTCCTCGAAATGCTTGAGCACGTCTCCCGGGCGGCACCCCTCAGCAAGCCGGTTTTGGTCATTGGAGAGCGCGGCACCGGCAAGGAGTTGATCGCCTCCCGGCTGCACTTTCTGTCGCAGCGCTGGGAGCAGCCACTCGTCAAGGTTAACTGCGCGGCGCTGACGGAATCGATTCTTGAGTCCGAGTTGTTCGGCCATGAGGCTGGCGCGTTCACCGGCGCGGCCAAAATGCACTACGGCCATTTCGAACGTGCCGACGAGGGCACCTTGGTGCTCGATGAGCTGGCAACGATTTCGCTGCGAATGCAGGAAAAAATTCTGCGGGTCATCGAGTACGGAGAACTGCAGCGCGTTGGTGGCTCTGCAACGATCAATGTGAATGTGCGTATTGTTGGATCAACAAACGCAGACCTGCGCGCGCTGGTTGCCGACGGCAGGTTCCGCGATGACTTGCTGGACCGGCTGGCGTTTGACGTGATTACCGTTCCGCCATTGCGCGAACGCACGGAAGACATTTTGCCACTCGCTTACGCATTCGCGGTTGCAATGGTCAGCGAGCTGAAGCAGTCGTATTTCCCGGGCTTCACGGCGCGTGCCTCATCGATGTTGCTGCGACATGACTGGCCAGGCAACGTGCGCGAGCTGAAGAATGCGATAGAGCGGTCCGTATATCGTACTGCAGACCTGCAACAACCCATCAACGACATAGCTTTTGATCCTTTCGATTCGCCGTATCGTCCGCGCGAGAAAAGCGCGGCAGTGAAAGCATCGAGAAAACCCGCCGCATCGGCAGCACCGGCTTTGCTGCCGGCAAACCTAGAAGAGGCGATGGCTGAGACGGAGCGTAAACTGTTGCAGGACGCGCTGCAGAAGGCACGCTTCAATCAAAAGGTGGCGGCGGATATGTTAGGACTCTCTTACCATCAGCTGCGCGGTCGCATTCGCAAGCACAAGCTTGCGGCACATTCTGATTAATGTATTTTTTCAGCTCTCGTCGCGGTAGCGACGCACGTACACGGCTGCAGCAATAAACAGGCCGCCCACGACGATACCCATCCATAGACCGGGGTGATAGACAAACCCGCTTACGTCCAGAAAGCCGAGCATCGTCGTCTTGGCATCAGCTGCGAGCTGGATGTTGTCGCCGTTGCCGCTGAAGATGTTGCCGGCATCAGGAGCGCTGAACAACGGTAACTTCGCTGAGCGCAGGAAGATTGCGTCGCGGAACAGGTTGCTGCCAATCAGGATACGCTCGAGCATCGGCACAACCACGAGTGGCAGGATCGCTACAAGGAACGGCGAGCGGCGCGTCCACGCAGAAACGAACAAAAACCAGCCGATAAACGGCAGGAACCAAAGAGGCAGCGCCAGGAACAAAATAAGCATCGCGGCGCCATTCTGGATCACCGGAGCCGCGCCCCAGATCAGGCTCAGGGCATCGCCGCCACGACCATCTACCCACAGACTCGAAATACTCAGCACGAGCAGCACGGTGAGCGTGGCGACGGCGAAGGCCACCAATGGGATAACGAGGATCGCCGTGAGCAACTTGGACGTGACGGTTTCTGCATCACTGACCGGCAGCGAACGCCAGAACAGGATGCTCTTGTCGCGCCGCTCGGTGTACAGCGTATCCAATAAATAGAACGTGCCGAGGATTGCCGCTTCGATCAGGAACAAGGTCGAAATTGCCATCGTCAGTGCAGAAATAGCGGCGGAGCGTTCGCGGTCGCCAAGGTTACTGGCGCCCAGGATGGCAATGTCCACCGCCTGGTCGAACGCCGAGATGGCGACCTGCCCGGTCAAAGCAAGCAGCACGGCAACGAGGCCGAGCGCTAGTGGCGCAACATAGATGGCGCGGTGCTCCCAGAGCTCCCGCTGCAGCAGCGCCCACTGTCGAGTCATCATGTGCGCGCTCCCTTGACCATGGCGACAAACAAATCCGCGACGGCCGGCGTATGCAGTTCACCAAGCCCCTGCAACTTGTCGCGGGCGACATTCTCAAAGGTCATGATTTTCTTGCCGAACCCGTCGCGCTCGTGAAATGGCTGCAAGCCGCGCGCGGTTGCCGCTTTCTCGCCGGAGGTTTGCAGCTCACTGAAGCGTTGCGGCAGGTCGTCGATCGCTGCATCGAGAATCAACTTGCCGTCGTTAATGAACATCAGGTGCGTCAGCAGGTTTTCGATCTCCTCGACCTGGTGCGTCGTGACGAGGATGGTGCGCTCTTCATCGAAATAGTCGCTCAGCAGATTGGAGTAGAAATCCTTGCGAAAAATAATATCGAGTCCGAGGGTCGGCTCGTCCAGCACGAGGAATTTGGCGTCGATCGCGCTGATGATCGACAGGTGCAGCTGCGTGATCATGCCTTTCGACAGCTCACGCACTTTGGACGAACGCAAAATTTTCGTTTCCGCGAGCAATTGCTCGGCGCGTTTCCTGGAAAAGGAAGGATGCACTTTGCCCGTGAAATCGAGCAGCTGCGAGACGCGAATCCAGCGCGGCAAGACCGCAACATCCGCGATAAAACAAATGTTCTCCATTAACTCGCGACGCTGCCTGAAAGGGTCAAGTCCGAGCACCGACAGCGTGCCCTGGCAATCGGTCAGGCCGAGAATGGCCTTCAGCAATGTCGTCTTGCCGGCGCCGTTGGGGCCAATGAGGCCGGTTATGCGGCCTTTTGCGATATCGAAGCTGACATCATCAACAGCACGCAAGGCGCCGTAAGACTTCGAGACATGCCGGGCTTCTACCAGGTTAGTCATTGTTGGACCCTTTGCTATCTGTGCCGTGCGCGTCAATACCGTCAAGCAACTCCTGACGATTCAGTCCGAGTCGCTCGATAGTTTCCACAATCACCGGCCACTCCTTGTCGAGAAAACGACGTCGCTCATCTTTCAATAGTTGTTTGCAGGCGCCGTCGGTGACAAACATGCCGCGGCCACGTTTCTTCTCGACAAGATTCTCATCGACGAGCTCCTGGTAACCTTTCAGGACGGTCAATGGATTCAAACGGTACTCGGCAGCAACATTGCGCACGGACGGCAAAGCGTCACCGTCGGTGAGCACGCCCTCCAGAATCATTTTGACGATCCGATCGCGCAGCTGGCGATAGATCGGCTGGTCATCGTTCCACTTCAGATCCATAGCTGTGCTAGTCGCGCATATCGAGTGAGCCGCCGGTTTGGCAACCGGGTGTTTTTATTGATCGCTGCAACGCCGCTGATAATAGCAGCGCGCCACAAATTGCCCAGTGCAGGCGGTGCTACGAACGCAGGGCTGACCGCATTGGCCGGCTTGCGCAACAGGAGTCGCGGGCTCACCCTTTTTTTCAGCGACGCGCGGACCGCAGCAACTGCAGCCCAAATTCACTGACACGGGAGACGAGCAGGCTTTGCTGCAGCGCCGGGGCCGCAGTAATTGCAGCCTGCGGCGACCTGTCCTGCGACTGCGCCTCGCTGGCGATAACCGCGATGGTCAGGGTTGAAAAAATTGCGAATACGGCGATTCTGAGCTTTTTTGGCAAAGTGCCGCCGGCTGCCGTGGTCATGGTACTGATCCTCTGTAGAGCCCGCCGGCATTGGCCTGCGGGCTTGGTGAACTAGTGTTGTAGTTGACTATAACACCTTGCAATCGAAATGCAAGCAGGGTCTCCCGGAGACCGCCGTGCATGCCGCCTGCGTTAGTAAGGGAGTGAACAAGGCATCCTCATACGCAGCAGACCAGCGCTGGCAGCCCGCGTCCCGTCCGGCTGCAAAGTCGTTCTTGCCTGCTCGCCAGCGCGCGTCGAACGCGGAACAAGCACTCCGGCTTCTCTCATCGCGGGCGCTGGCTTATGCTCGGACCATGTCTGTGCCGCTAGATGATTCCGCGCTGATGTTGCGCTACGCCGACGGCGACGTTGCAGCTTTCGAGACGCTATACCGACGTCACAATGATGCTTTGTACCGCTACCTGCTGAGGCTTTCCAACAACCGCGACACGGCAGCTGATATTTTTCAGGAAGTGTGGAGCAAAATTATCAAGTCGCGTAGCAGCTACCGGCCGACCGCAAAATTCTCGACCTACCTGTATCGGGTTGCGCACAACGCGTTCATCGACTACCTGCGGCGCAACAAGCGTTATGACGCGGGACCTAACGACGACCCCGATCTGCGTGCAAGTGAAGCTGACGGCCCTGAAATGCACGCGGAGCAATCGCTTGCCAGGAAAAGGTTCCTGCAGGCCCTGGCCCTCTTGCCGGACGAACAGCGCGACACCTTTCTTCTCCATGAGGAGGCCGGGCTCAGTCTCGAACAGGTCGCATCGGTCTGCGGGGTGCCGAAAGAAACGGCAAAAAGCCGTCTGCGCTATGCCGTTAACAAACTCCGCGAGTCAATGGCGGATGACGAATCAGCAGGCGCCGAAACATTGCAATCGAAGCTAAAACCATGAATAGCAAAAAGGACATCGGGCACATTGTCAGGCAAGCGTATCGCTCCTACAGTGATGAGACTGCGCCGGACGAACTTGATCGCGCGGTGTTGCGTGAAGCGAGAGCAATCGAGAGATCAGGATTCTGGTCGCGCTTCTACACCTGGCGGCGCCCGCTTGCTTTTGCCGCAACACTGGTCCTCGGCGTAACGCTCGTCTACGACATGCAAACGGCATTGCAGCAATCAGACACACCCTACCTGCCAACTCCTTACGTCACCGACGACGACTATTCGCGCTCCAACAGGAACGCGCCAACGCGTGCTGTTCCGGGGCTCGCGCAGGAAGAAATTGCGCCGGCCGAAAACGAATCGCGAGATACCATGGCACCCGCTGTTAACGGCACGGCGTTGCGAAAATTCTCAGCACCGACTCCGGCCGCCGATGCCGTGCAACCCAATGCGATGCCAGCCCGCCAGGAAAAAATGCCGTCCGCCGAGCTCAAAGAAGAATCGCGAAACGCGCTGTCGGAACGGGAGCGGGATTCGCTGCAACCCGAAACTGCCGCTATGGGCGCTGCTTCAGGACCGGCGGACGCCGCAATCGATGCCTGTGGCGATTCGCGATTTGCGTCAGCGGAAACCTGGTGGCGTTGCGTGCAGCAACTGCGTTCAGACGGCGCCGCTGCGCAGGCCGAAGCCGAATGGCAGAAACTCCAGCAGCGGTATCCCGATTTTCAGGCACCCGTAAGCCTCGAGTAGGTGCCCCAGCGCGGCCGCAAATGCTAGAATCGCGGCCCGTTTTGCGCTCTTCAGCAAACCACAAGCGTCCGTTCTGTATGCCGTCTGCTTTTATCGGAGGGGCACAGGCCTGACTCGATTGCCAGGAAACCACTATGAAAAAACCTGTTCGCGTAACGATTACCGGCGCCGCCGGCCAGATCGGATATCAGCTCTGTTTTCGCATCGCTTCAGGCCAGATGCTTGGCTCTGACCAGCCCGTGATCCTGCAGCTGCTGGAAATCACGCCGGCACTCGACGCGCTGAAAGGCGTCGTCATGGAGCTCGACGATTGCGCGTTCGACACGCTGGCAGGCGTCGTCGCCACCGACGATGCCAATATCGCTTTCAAAGACAGCGACTACGCCCTGCTGGTCGGTGCACGGCCGCGCGGGCCGGGCATGGAACGCAAAGACCTGCTCGAAGCGAACGCGAAAATTTTCTCGGTGCAGGGCAAAGCTATCAATAAGCACGCCAGCCGCGATATCAAAGTGCTGGTCGTTGGTAACCCGGCCAACACCAACGCACTGATTACGCGCTCGAACGCGCCCGATATTAATCCGCGCAACTTTACGGCGATGACGCGTCTCGACCACAACCGCGCAGCCGCCCAGCTCGCTGCGAAAACCTCGAAGCACGTGAGTGACATTCACGGCCTGACCATCTGGGGCAATCATTCGGCCACGCAGTACCCCGACATTCATCACGCGAAGGTCGCAGGCAAAGCCGCCATCGACCTCGTCGACAGGAAATGGCTGACTGAAGACTTCATCCCGACCGTGCAGCAGCGTGGGGCGGCGATTATTAAGGCCCGCGGTGCGTCGTCGGCGGCGTCGGCGGCGTCCGCGGCGATTGACCATATTCACGACTGGGCGCTCGGCACGGCGGGAGATGACTGGGTCAGCATGGCCGTGCCGGCCGATGGCAGTTATGGCATCAAGGAAGGCGTCATCTACTCCTACCCCGTGCGCTGCAAAGGCGGCGACTATGAAATAGTGCAGGGCCTCGAGATCAACGATTTCAGTCGCGCGCGCATGCAGGCCACGGAAGACGAGCTGCGCGAAGAGCGCGCTGCAATAGCAGATTTACTGGCCTGAGCGCTGGTGGCTGGCGCGGTTCCCGCGCTGGTGCTAGGGTCTTATCCAGACCCGGGTCGCGGCCCGGGTTTGCTCGCGATGTGTCGCCGGGGATACATCCTTTTGAAACGGACTCCGGGGGTGGGAGTCCTACATAGCGACGTCGGTCGCGCAGGTCGGCTGGATGTATTGCCCCTGCGGTCGCGCGGTGACATTAGCAGCGCGACAAACGAATCCGACAACGCCACCCTGTTGAGAGGAACACTATAGTGTCCAGTTTTATCGTCAGCCTGTTCTGGTTTTTGTTGTTCGCCGGCGGCGCAGTTTATCTCGCATACAACCGTGTCAACCTGTTCACGTCCACCGTCGCCGTTGGTGCGGCACTGCTCGCGTACACGGTATTCGGTGACGGTCATCCGTTGTGGTTATTACTGCTCTGGCTGCCATTTGCCGGCATGGTCGTGCTTAATTTCGAAGACCTGCGACGTGAAAAACTGACCCGCCCGGCGCTTGCGATTTACCGCACGATGCTGCCTTCGATGTCTGACACCGAACGCGAGGCGCTTGAGGCCGGCAGCGTCTGGTGGGACGGCGAATTGTTCTCCGGCATGCCCGACTGGGATCGACTCATGTCATTCCCGGCACCGCAACTCAGTGCTGAGGAACAGGCTTTCATGGACGGGCCTTGCGAAGAGCTGTGCCGCATGCTCGACGAATGGGACATTGCCCATAACCGTGCGGATATGCCCGAAGAAGTCTGGGCGTTTATCAAGAAGCACAAATTTTTCGCAATGATTATCCCCAAAGCGTATGGCGGCCTTGAGTTTTCCGCGTATGCAAACGCAATGGTAATCACGAAACTCGCCAGCCGCAGCGCGACCGCGTCGTCAACCGTCGGCGTACCGAACTCGCTTGGACCTGCGGAGCTGTTGCTGCACTACGGCACTGAAGAACAGAAGCAGCGCTGGTTGCCGGGTCTCGCATCCGGTGAAGAGGTGCCGTGTTTCGCGTTAACCTCGCCGCAGGCTGGCTCCGATGCTGCCGCACTGATCGATAGCGGCATAGTGTGTCGCGGCCAGTGGGAAGGCGAAGAGATCGTTGGCATTCGCCTCAACTGGAACAAGCGCTACATCACGCTCGCCCCAATCGCGACGGTGCTCGGCCTCGCATTCAAACTTTATGATCCGCACCACCTGATCGGCGACCAGGACGACTACGGTATTACCGCAGCGCTGATCCCGACCGACCTGCCGGGTATAGATATCGGCCGCCGTCACTATCCGCTGACCATTCCGTTCCAGAACGGCCCGACGT
>JBATFU010000308.1:0-1854 GCA_049665065.1 Woeseia sp.
GCGACGGAACCCAGCCGATCGCCGCCATTCATCACGCCCAGGTTAAAGAGCACGTCGGCGAAGGCCGTGTTGCGTAAATGCTCAAGCACTTCCCAGCACATGTCGAGCGCGTTGCCGCCATCCTGCCAGGCCGCCGAATCGATACTGCCTATCTCCATCGGCGGCGCACGCCAACCGGTCACCGACAGCTGCAGATCAACAACGCCCTGCACAGCATTCTTGATGTCGTTCAGGCCACGGCCGGTTTCCGCCGGATGCACGTACAACACGGCATCGATACCGTGCTTCGTGCCCTGTAAACGATCGAAGACCGGCAGGCTGCCGCGACTACCACCGCCCTTCCCGTGCAGGCTCATTGCAATCGGCAACGGACCGCCCATCTCGGCCAGTGCCGCGGCGGCCACCAGCATCGCCGCGACGCCGCCCTTATCATCGGAACTGCCGAGCCCGTAGAGTCGGTTGCCGACTATCGTCGGTGCCAGCGGCTCCGTGTCCCAGCCTGCGTCGATGATGTGCGTATCGATGTGCGCAAACATCGCATGCCGTGCGGCCATACCGCGCTGCGGCCAGGCGACCACGTTAATAAACGGTCCGTCGCTCGGCGGATTGGGCGGCATGAATTCGGGATGCGTTTCGTAGCGGCTCGGTCGATCGGCCGATTCCTCGATCCGGTAAGGCAGTGCCTTGAGGTATTGTTTGACGACGGCCTGCGCATCGGCCGCAGTTTCGCCGGACAGGCTCTGCACGCGAATCATGCGTGACAACAATTCGACGAGTTCAGCGCGTCGCGTATTGGCAAGTTCCAGCGCTTTCGTAGATGGCAATGCAATAGCGGTGCCCGGCAAGAGCGTCGCCGCTGCCACGGCACTTGCGCCACCGACAAAGTTGCGGCGTGAAAGGTCCGTGTTGGCCCGCTTGCTCATACGAGCATCCCGCGATGTGTTTTGACCGCCGCGATCACGCGGGCAACATGATCGTCCGTGTTGTAAACATGCGGTGACATCCGAAAGCCGTTAACCGCTGCCGTCTGCACACCGGCGTCGGCAAACACCTGCTCGACCATCTCGCCCGAGTTCGGCCGCGGCGCGCGCAGAATGATAACGCTGCTGGCAAATGCAGGGTTCAGCGACGAGACGAACGGTACATCGAGATCCTGTAGACCCTCTCGCAACCGGTTCGCGATCGCGGTCGAGCGTTTCTCGATGCCCGCTGGCTTTACGGCCGCATGGTACGCGGCCGTATCGACCAGGGCGGCAATCGCCGCGTCGTCACGCTGGCCGAAGGCGTCGAACTTGCGGGCGCCCTTGGGCGCATCGTCTGCGGTGCCGCCCCAGGGAACGCTGACAATGTTGGGCCAGATGCTGTCGATCCGCGTGTTGCGAACGTACAGGATGCCGACTTCGCGCGGGCCCATGAACCATTTGTGCGCGCTGCCGCTGAAAGAGTCGCAGTCGAGGGTGCCGAGATTAATATCGACCGCGCCCCAGGTCTGGGCACCGTCAACATGGATGTGAACGTCGTCCTTGCGTTTGCGCAGCGCGCCGCAGATTTCCGCGGCGGGCAAGCGAAAGCCGCTCACGTTGGAAATGTGCGTGAAGGAAACCACTTTCGTCCGCTCACTGACGGCGTTCGTGAACAGATCAACCACTTCGTCGATGGATTGCGTTGCCACCGGAACGGAGAAGATGCGCACCGTCGCGCCGACCCGTTTTGCCTGCACCTGCCACGCAACCAGGTTTGAGGGATGATTCTGGTCCCACAGCAGGACCTCATCGCCTTCTGCCAAAGGCATACCCTGCACGATAACGTTATTCGCTTCGGACGTGTTGCGCACGATCGCCAGTTCGTCGGCGC
>JBATFU010000309.1:0-7351 GCA_049665065.1 Woeseia sp.
GCCTGCAGCAAAGCATTGACGGAGAGCGCGGCGGCGGGCTGGCCGCATTGGCGGATGTGTTGCCGCTGCAGGTTATCGACCCGGCGATTCACGAGCTGGTCGCGGGCGCCCCGGACGGCCGGCGGCGTTTCATTGACTGGATGACGTTCCACGTGGAACAGGGCTACCTGGCTGTCTGGCGGCGCTACAGGCGCGCGCTGCGGCAACGCAACGCGCTGTTAAAAGACGGGGCCAGTGCGCTCGACAGCTGGGACGAGGAGCTGGCGGCGGCCGGCATCGAGGCCAGCGAGGCCCGCCAGCGGGTGCTGGGCAGGGCGCTGCCAATCGTGGCGGCATCGGCGAGCCAGCTGCTGCAGGCCCCGGTGTCGTTCACTTACCAGCGCGGCTGGCCGAAAGATGTCGAGCTGCGGCAGGCACTCACCGAGGGCCGGCGGCGGGACGTGCAGATGGGGTCGACGCAGCAGGGTCCACACCGCGCAGATCTGAAGCTGCAGGTCGACGAGCGCGTCGCGCGGCGCCTGGTTTCCCGGGGCCAGCAGAAATTACTGGCCTGCGCGATGGTGCTGGGGTCGGTAGCCGTGGCGGCCGAGGCGCTGGGCCGGGTGCCGCTGCTGCTGCTGGACGACCCGGCGGCGGAGCTCGACAGCCAGTCGCTGGCCCGCTTGATGGCCGCCGTGGCCGGTCTTGAGGGCCAGGTTGTGGCCACTGCACTGACAGCGGACGCGGTGCCGCTGCCGGCCGATCTGGCCATGTTCCACGTGGAACACGGCGAGCTGGTCGCCGGCCGCTGAGCGGCTTATCGCAGCCACCAAAACCCCGCAGAAACCCTTGATTTTATTTGCCCCGCAGCGCCTTTCGCAGCGCTCAAAATGATACAATGCGCGGCTTCGTTTTTGAGGGCGCGGAATGGCCAAGAACATCGAATATACCTCCAGTAATATCAAGGTCTTAAAGGGGCTTGACGCGGTCCGTAAGCGGCCCGGAATGTACATCGGCGACACCGACGATGGCACCGGCCTGCACCACATGGTTTTCGAGGTCGTCGATAACTCGATCGACGAGGCCCTGGCCGGCCACTGCAAGGTCATCACCGTCACCATCCACGCCGATGAGTCCGTCACGATTACTGACGACGGTCGCGGCATCCCGGTGGACATGCACCCTGAAGAGGGTCGCTCAGCCGCCGAAGTGATCATGACCGTCCTGCACGCTGGCGGTAAGTTCGACGACAATTCCTACAAGGTTTCCGGCGGCCTGCACGGCGTCGGTGTCTCGGTCGTCAACGCGCTGTCCGAAACGCTGCTGCTGACCATCCATCGCGACGGCATCCTGTACCAGCAGCACTACCGCATGGGCGAGCCGCAGGCGCCGCTGGCCGAGATCGGCGTAACCGACCGCACCGGCACGACCATACGGTTCAAGCCCAGCGACCAGACCTTTACCAACATCGAGTTCCATTACGAGATCCTGGCGAAGCGCCTGCGCGAGCTGTCCTTCCTGAACTCCGGCGTGCGCATCGAGCTGACCGATGAGCGCAGCGACAAGCGCGAGGTGTTTGAGTACGAAGGCGGCATCCGTGCTTTTGTTGAGCACCTGAACAGGAACAAGCAAACCATTCACCCGAAGGTGTTTCATTTCATCCTCGAGCGCGACCACGTGACCGTCGAGGCCGCGCTGCAATGGAATGATTCCTATCAGGAAAACATGTTTTGCTACACCAACAACATTCCCCAGCGCGACGGCGGCACCCACCTCGCGGGCTTCCGCGGCGCGCTGACCCGCACGATGAACAGCTACATCGAAAAAGAGACCACCAGCCGCAAGGAGAAGTACACGCCAAGCGGTGACGACGCCCGCGAGGGGCTGACTGCGGTGCTGTCGGTCAAGGTGCCGGATCCGAAGTTCTCGTCCCAGACCAAGGACAAACTCGTTTCATCTGAAATTAAAGGCATCGTTGAGTCTGCGATGTCGGAGCGTCTGCAGGAATTCCTGCTCGAAAACCCGAACGAGGCCAAGGCAATCGTCGGCAAGATCATCGACGCCTGCCGCGCCCGCGAGGCGGCCCGCAAGGCCCGCGAGATGACCCGGCGCAAGGGCGCGCTCGATATCGCCGGACTGCCCGGCAAGCTCGCCGACTGCCAGGAGAAAGATCCTGCGCTGTCCGAACTGTTCCTGGTCGAGGGCGATTCCGCCGGCGGCTCCGCGAAGCAGGGCCGCGATCGACGCACGCAAGCGATCCTGCCGCTGAAGGGCAAGATTCTGAACGTTGAGAAAGCGCGCTTCGACAAAATGCTGCAGTCGGCGGAAGTTGGCACGCTGATCACTGCACTCGGTTGCGGCATCGGTCGGGAAGAATTCGACCCGGACAAACTGCGTTACCACCGCGTCATCATCATGACTGACGCCGACGTGGACGGCTCGCACATTCGCACCTTGTTACTGACGTTTTTCTATCGGCAAATGCCGGAGCTGATTCAGCGCGGCCACATCTACATTGCGCAACCGCCGCTGTACAAAATTAAAAAAGGCAAGCAAGAGGTCTACGTCAAAGACGATGCCGAGCTCACCTCGCATCTGCTAAGCGCTGCGCTCGACACCGCAGCAGTGCACGTCAATGCCGAGGCGCCACCGCTTTCCGGCGTTGCGCTTGAAGCGCTGGCAAAAGATTTCGTCGCCGTTGAACGCATGATTGAACGACTTGCGAATCGCTACGACGAGGCCGTACTGCGCACACTCGCAGAAGTCGATCCGGTCGATAGCGCAACCATGGCGAAAGACGGCCTTGATGCACTTGATGCATGGACGCAAAAGTTTTCAGCGGCGCTGCCGAAAGCAGCAACCGGCCGCGCCGGAAACGGCCAGTCGATTTCGTACAGCGCAACGCTTGATCGTGGTGACGGCGAAGGCGAGGGCGTGCGCATCGCGGTGTTGCGCGAGCAGCACGGCATCGGCGCCACGCGTTACCTGCCGCGAGAATTTTTCGGCACCAGCGAATACCGGCACATCGTCGCGCTGGCGCAGAAACTCGATGGCCTGCTGGGCGAGGGCGCATACGTGGAACGCGGCGAAAAACGCGAAGCTATTAACGAGTTTGGCGAAGCGGTCACCTGGTTACTGGCCGAAGCGCGCAAGGGCCAGTCAATACAGCGTTACAAAGGCCTGGGTGAGATGAATCCCGATCAGCTGTGGGACACGACCGTCAATCCGGAAACGCGACGCCTGCTGCAAGTGAAAATTGAAGATGCTGTAAAAGCAGATGAAGTGTTCACGACACTGATGGGCGACCAGGTCGAGCCGCGCCGCGAGTTTATCGAGAAGAATGCGCTGACGGTGTCAAACCTCGACGTCTGATTTTGCTGCGCGCGCCTTGTAGACGCTGCTGATCTCCAGCATTTTTGTTTCGATCCAGTCCTGCACTTCGAGGTTGACGTCTTTTGGCGGGCGGCCCGCAGGATCAATCGGCGGGCCGATGCAAAACCGCACGAGCCCGGGTCGTTTCATGAAGCTGCGACGCGGCCAGAAATCGCCCGCGTTATGCGCCACCGGTACGATTTTGCAGCCCGCCGCAACTGCCAGCGCCGCGCCACTCACACCGTATTTGCGAGTCTCGCCAGGCGGCATGCGCGTGCCCTCCGGGAACACCGAAATCCAGATGCCTTCGGCGAGCCGCTCTTTGCCCTGCTGAATGACCTGCGTGACGGCACGATGGCCCGCCTTGCGATTGATGGCAATCGGCTTCATCAGGGCAAGCCCCCAGCCGAATAAGGGAATCCAGTGCAGTTCGCGTTTCAGCACCCAGGTTTGCGGCGGGAAGATCACGAGCTGTGCATACGTCTCGAAAACCGATGAGTGCTTGATCAGCACGACGCTTGCTTCCTCCGGAATATTCTCGGTGCCTTCGAACACGTACTCAATGTCACAAACCGCTTTGCCTGCCCACAGCATGAAGCGACCCCAGCCAATGCAAACCTTGAAGCGGGCCGGGTAACCGAACGGCCCGGCCAGCAACACCAGAAAACCGGCGACGACCGCGGAGCCGAAGAAGCAAAACTGGAAGATGAGTGAGCGAAGCAGCAGCAAAGCGGGTTCCTGTTCTTATTGTCGGGCCGTCACGCTGCGCGCGAACGCCAGCAGGTCATCGTAAGTTTCTACGCTGCGCCCGCATTTCGCCAGCTCGGCTGCCGTCCTGCTGCCATTGCCGGTCAGCACCAGGACGGGTTTCGCGCCCGCCGCGACGGCCGCGTCAAGGTCGCGCAGCGAATCGCCAACCGCCGGCACATCATCAAGGCTTATCTGATAACGACGCGCCAGCCGCAGCAACAGGGCAGGCAAAGGTTTGCGGCAATTGCAACCGTCATCAGGTCCGTGCGGGCAATAGACGATGCGATCGATCTTTGCGCCGTGCTGAGCAGCCAGGCGCCGCAGCTTCCGATGCATCGCCTGCAGCGCAGCCCTGTCGAACAGGCCGCGCGCAATGCCGGACTGGTTGGTTGCAACCGCGATGGTAAACCCGGCACGGCTCAGAAGCCCAAGCGCTTCCATCGCACCCGGCAGCGGCTGCCATTCATCGGCATTCTTGATAAACGCGCTCGACTCACGATTGAGCACGCCATCCCGATCCAGAATCACGTAGCGCCGAGTCACTGCTCAGCTCCGGGCAATGGAAAGCCTCGAGATGTCGGCAACGTTCAGGAACTCTGCGCGGAGGCTCGCCAGCAGCGCGAGACGGTTCTGCCGCACCGCGGGGTCATCAGCCATGACCATCACATCATCGAAGAACTGATCGACGGGTGCGCGCAATTCTGCGAGCCTGGCAAGGACCTGTTGATACTGTCTTTTCACCAGCAGCCCGGCGACTGCGGCCTGCGCATTAACAAGCGCATCGAACAAACTTCGCTCTGCAGTTTCCTGGAACAGCGCAGCGTCAGGGGCCCCGGTGCCGTCAAACTCCGCCTGGCGCAGGATGTTGCCGATACGCTTGTTGGCCGCCGCGAGACTTTCCGCAGCATCGTTCTCGACAAAGCTGGCGACGGCTTTCAGGCGCAAATCAAAATCCGCCAGTGAGGCGAGCCGCTGGCCGCGCACCGCTTCAAACATTTCGGCCGTCAGTCCTGCGCGCTCGAGATACCAGCCGCGCAGGCGCTCGATGATGAAGTCATAAACATCGTCACCGCTTGCGCCCTCGGCTTTCACGGGTTGCAGCCGGAAGCCTGTCTCGACGAGTTTCAGCAGATCAAACTCAAGCTTTCCCTCGACAACTATGCGGACGACACCGAGCGCCGCACGCCGCAGTCCGAACGGATCACGGTTGCCCGAAGGTTTTTTGCCGGAGCCAAAAATGCCGCACAGCGTGTCGAGCTTGTCGGCAATGGCGAGCGCCTGGCCGCAGGCCGTCCCGGGCAGAGCATCACCAGCGAAGCGTGGCAGGTATTGTTCGCCGATCGCCTCGGCAACCGCCACAGGTTCTTTGTCGAGCAATGCGTAATAGCGGCCCATCGTGCCCTGCAGTTCGGGAAACTCGCCGACCATGCCGGTGACGAGATCGCACTTTGCGAGCAACGCAGCGCGCTCTGCCTGCAGCGGGTCTGCACCAATTTCAGCCGCGACCGCGGCCGCGAGCAGCGCGACGCGCTTACTTTTATCGCCGACCGAGCCGAGTCCGTGCTGGTAGACGACATCGGCGAGCGCTGCCTGTCGATCTGCCAGCGAGCGTTGTTGATCCGATTTCCAGAAGAAGGCGGCGTCGGCAAGACGCGGGCGAATAACGCGTTCGTTCCCGTTGCGGACTTTGTCCGGCTCGGGGCTGTCGATATTGGCCAGCGTGATGAATGCCGGCAGCAAGGCGCCGTCACTGTCGGCCAGCGGGAAGTAACGCTGGTGATTTGTCAGTGTTGCAATGATGACTTCACGCGGCAGTTCGAGAAACGCTTTGTCGAATACGCCCGTCACGGCAACCGGCCATTCGCACAGCGCGGTGACTTCGTCGTACAAGCCGTCCTCGGCAACCGCAGTGCCGCCGGCTTTTTTCGCAGCAGCAGCGACTGCCTCGGTAACGACCTCGCGCCGCTCGCCAAAGTCAGCGATGACGTGGCCCTCGGTTTTCAATACGGCGGGATAGTCATCGGCGCTGTTAAGGGTGATCGCGCCCGCTGACATAAACCGATGGCCCTGGGTTTCACGACCGGCTGCGATGCCAAGCACGGTGCCGTCGATCAGCGCCTCGCCGTGCAGCATGACAACCCAATGCACGGGCCGTACAAACTCGGCGCTGTGTGCGCCCCAGCGCATGCGCCGCGGTATCGGCAAGGCATCCAGCGCGCGCTGCACACAGTCGGGCAGCAACTCGGCAAGGCTGCGCCCCGTCTCGAGCGCGCGATGCACGAGCCACTCGCCCTTGTCGGTTTCTTCGCGGCCAAGCTTGTCGACGGTGACGCCGCACTTGTCGGCGAAGGCCTGCGCCGCTTTTGTCGGCTTGCCATTCTTGTCGAATGCAATGCGCACCGGCGGGCCCTTCTGATCGACCTCACGATCTGCCTGGCCACCAGCGACATCGGCGATCTTCACCGCCAGCCTGCGCGGACTGGCGTACGGCGTGACGGCCTTGAACGCCAGGCGCTGCTCGGCAAGCGCCGCCGCCAGGCCATCCGCAAATGCCTGCATCAGCGTCTTCAAAGCCTTCGGCGGTAATTCTTCGGTGCCGATCTCGACCAGCAGGTCGGCGCTCGCTTGCCTAGTCATTCGCGGCCGCCTGCTGCCTGACGCCAGCGCTTTGCACCATCGGGAATCCCAGCGCCTCGCGGCTTGCGTAATACGCTTCGGCAATCGAGCGCGACATGTCACGCACGCGCAGGATAAATCGCTGCCGTTCGCTGACAGAAATTGCCTGGCGCGCATCGAGCAGATTGAACGTGTGCGATGCGGTCAACATTTGTTCGTACGCCGGCAGTGCGAGATTGAGCGCAATCAATCTGCGTGTTTCGCTTTCCGCGTGATCGAATGCGGCGAACAGCGCGGTCGTGTCGGCAGCCTCGAAGTTATAGCGTGACTGCTCCACTTCGTTCTGGTGATACACGTCACCGTAGGTGATGCGGCCTAGCGGTCCGTCCGTCCAGACGATGTCGAAGATGCTTTCGACATTCTGCAAATACATCGCGAGACGCTCGAGACCGTAGGTGATCTCGCCGGTCACCGGCCGGCACTCGAGCCCGCCGACCTGCTGGAAGTAAGTGAACTGCGTGACCTCCATGCCGTTTAGCCAGACCTCCCAGCCAAGGCCCCAGGCACCGAGCGTTGGCGACTCCCAGTTGTCCTCGACGAAGCGAATGTCATGCACAGACGTATCGATACCGAT
>JBATFU010000310.1:0-14471 GCA_049665065.1 Woeseia sp.
GTTGCCGAAGATCTGGGCGGCACTCTGCCGCGCAAGATCAATTATTTTCCGCGCACTGGCAGGGTGATGCTGAAGCGCCTGCGCATGGCACAGTCGGCGGCAGTGCTCGAAGGTGAAAAACTGTACGAAAGCCGCATCGGCAAGACGGAGCAGGGCGGGCAGGTTTTCCTGTTCGACTGAGCAGACGGTGCCCACAAAGTCCAAAATACGCGTCCTGGTAATCGACGACTCCGCGTTGATGCGCCGCCTGCTCAGCGATTTGCTGAACTCGGACGAAGACATTGAGGTGGTTGGCACGGCAAACGATCCCTTTGATGCGCGTGCGCAGATCAAGCAGTTGAATCCGGACGTGCTGACGCTCGACGTGGAGATGCCCAAAATGGACGGGCTGCAATTCCTGAGCAACCTGATGCGTCTGCGGCCAATGCCCGTTGTCATGATTTCTTCGGTCACGACAGCCGGTGCCGAAAAAACGCTGCGTGCCCTGGAGCTCGGTGCTGTGGACTTTGTCAGCAAACCGAAGATCGACCTGGCGAATACGCTGGAGTCCTACGCGGACGAGATTAACTACAAGGTAAAAATGGCGGCCATGGCGCGCATTGCCAGCCCTGCTGAATCAGCCGCCGAAGCAGCCAGTGCTGTCGCCGTCGCACAGCCATTGCGCCCCACGCGCGCAGCTGAGAGCAGAAGCATCCTCGCACTCGGTGCATCGACTGGCGGTACCGAGGCTATTCGCAAGGTTTTGCAGCAGATGCCGCTTGCCTGTCCCGGTATCGTCATCGTGCAGCACATACCGCCGGTCTTCAGTGCATCCTTTGCCAGTCGCCTCGACCGCTGCTGCGCGATCAACGTTTGCGAGGCACGCGATGGTCAGCAGGTGTTGCCCGGCCATGCCTATATCGCACGCGGCGATCGGCATCTCGAGATTCGAGCGATTGACGGGGGTTATTTCTGTCGCGTGCGCGACGGTGAGCCGGTCAGCGGCCATAAACCTTCGGTCGATGTCCTTTTCGAGTCGGTTGCAAGCGAGGCGGGTCGCTATGCGCGGGGCGCGCTGTTAACCGGTATGGGCAAGGACGGTGCCGTCGGCCTGCTGAAACTAAAGAAAACCGGGGCGTTCACCGTTGCCCAGGACGAGGCGTCAAGCAAGATCTGGGGTATGCCGCGCGCCGCGATCGTGTTGGGCGCGGCAGACAGGGTGCTGCCGTTGGGCCAGATTGCGCAGGCGCTCAACGGCCAGGTGAGCGCTAAAGTATGAACGAGTTCCGCCGATATAAAACTCGTATACGTCGGTCTTGTGCCGAGCCAGACCACAAACCGGCAATGATGCTTCTGGACAGTAAAGAAAGGTCAAGTGAATGAATATTCTGGTCGTCGACGACAGTACCGCGATGCGCATGATGGTGGTGCGTACCCTGCGCCAGGCCGGCTACAGCGGCAATGACGTGACGCAGGCGGAGGATGGCGCGGTCGCACTGGCGCAGATCCGCACAAGCTGTCCTGACCTCGTGCTTGCGGACTGGAACATGCCAAACATGTCTGGCCTCGAATTGCTGCAGGCCCTGCGTGCCGAAGGCAACGAGGTGGATTTCGGTTTCATTACCACTGAATCGACGCAAGCCATGCGCAGAAAAGCGACGGAGGCCGGCGCGAAATTTCTTATTGCAAAGCCGTTTACCGTCGAATCCTTCGAGAAAGTCCTCGCTCTCGTATTGAACTGACTGGAAACCGGAGACAATGCCTGCAAGCTATGTAATGCCGGATAAAAAGTCGATCCGGGAACTTTTGGAGATGATCTTTGGCAAAGGCGTCATCGTCGCCAAGCTTCCGGCCGTCGATACGAGCGACAAGATCGTCGCAACTTTTGTTAACGACGACGATCAACTCGTCGCTCTGTGTGCTTGCGACAGGAATTTTGCCAGCTATTCCGGCGGTGCGCTGTCACTCATTCCGCCCGACGCCATTAACGAAGTGATCGACAAAGGTGAAATGACCGAGATCATGTCCGAAAACTTCCACGAAGTGATGAACATCTGCTCGAAACTGCTGATGTCCGATTCAAGCGCGCACCTGCGCCTCGACAAAACCTTATCGGCAGCAGAGTCTGCCGACTCCATCTCCTCGCTCGCTGCGGCGCGCGCTTCCGCCTATTCCATTGAAATACCTCGCTACGGGAAAGGCGCCGTCCACTTTCTGGTGAGCTAAAGTCACTGCCGCGACCAGCGCGCGTCCGCACTGCATGGTCTCCTGGCGCTGACTACGCTGCAGAGCCGATCTTCGGTTACCATCGGGACCCCGATATTGCCGCCGAGGAGCCCGATCCATGCGTCCATTCACACTGTTAACTGCTGCCGTGCTGGCCATGCTGCTGTCGTCTGCGTTTGCGGCGGACGAGGATAAGGACGAGGGCACCAGCTGGGATGTCAACGAGCTGCCCGGAACGCCTCGCGATATCAACATCGATACCGCAAGCGGCACCTGGATGAGCATCGATGTCAGTCCGGATGGCAAGACGATCGCCTTTGACCTGCTCGGCGATATTTACAGCCTGCCGATCAGCGGCGGCGACGCGCGCGCGATCAACAGCGGGCTGGCCTGGTCCATGCAGCCGCGCTTCTCGCCCGATGGCAGCGAGATTGCTTTTATCAGCGATGCAGGAGGCGCGGACAACGTCTGGATCATGCAGGCCGATGGCAGCAATGCCGAGCAGCTGACGAAGGAAGATTTCCGGCTGTTGAACAACCCGACCTGGTCCGCAGACGGCAATTACATCGCTGCCCGCAAGCATTTCACGACAGAGCGCTCGCTTGGCACCGGCGAGATCTGGCTGTATCACCGCGACGGCGGCAGTGGCGTGGCGGTCGTGGAAAAACCGAATGAAGAACACCAGAAAGAACTGGGCGAGCCAATCTTTTCGGCGGATGGTCGCTACATTTATTACTCACTGGATGTGACTCCGGGCGCGACGTTTGAATACGCGCAGGACTCGAACGGCGTCGTGTTCGAGATTCGCCGTTACGACATGGAAACGGGCAGGATCGAAACGGTAGTCGGTCGACCCGGTGGCGCGGTACGTCCGCAGCCGTCGCCCGATGGCAAATCCCTTGCGTACGTGCGCCGGCTGGAAGGCGAAAGTTCGTTGTTTGTGCGTAACCTGGCGAGCGGAGCCGACACACTCCTGTACCGCGGCCTCGATTACGACCTGCAGGAAGTCTGGGGCGTGCACGGCCTGTACCCGAATTTCGACTGGTTGCCGGACAGCAGCGGTATCGTGTTCTGGGCGGGCGGCGGCATCAAGCGGATCGACGTCGCTTCCGGCACGGTGCAGGACATTCCGTTCCGCGTGCGCGACACGCGTCGGGTTTACGAGCCACCGCGGCCGCAAACGGATGTCGCGCCGGATTCGTTCATGACGAAGATGGTGCGCAATGCGGCCGTGTCGCCTGACGGCAGTCGTGTCGTGTTCGAATCCGGTGGCCGGCTCTATACAAAGGCCCTGCCCGACGGCGAGCCGCGCGCACTGACCCGCGATGCCGATGATCATTTCGAGTTTTTCCCCAGTTGGTCACGCGACGGCAGAACGATTGCATTCGTTACGTGGAGCGACGAGGACCTTTCACACGTGCATACGGTGCGCGCGTCCGGCGGTCGCAGCACGCGCCTGACGAAAGAGCCGGGCCACTACCGTTCACCGCGCTTTTCGCCGGACGGTGATCTCGTCGTGTTTGCCAAGACCTCGGGCGGCTACCTGACTTCGCCCGAATGGTCGGTCGAGACCGGCGTGTTTGCCGTACCCGCTGGCGGTGGCGACGTGCGCCTGATTACCGACAACGGCAGCGACCCGCAGTTCGGCGCCGCGTCCGATCGGCTGTACGTGACGCGTCGCGACGACGGCAAGCGCGCGCTCGTCAGTATCGATATGGCTGGAGAAACGCCGCGTACCCACGCGGTCGGTGAATACGTCACGGAATTCGACGTGGCGCCGGAAGGCGCGCATCTCGCGTTCCGCGAGAACTACCACGTGTACGTCCTGCCATTGCCACCCGGCGGCAAGCCGCTCGAGCTTGGCACCAGCGTCGGCAGCGTGCAGATGACCCGCGCGAGCGGCGACGGCGGCAACTGGCCGAACTGGTCGGGTGACGGCAATACGCTGCATTGGTCGCTCGGCGCGAACCTGTACAGCGCCACGATCGATGCCTTGTTCGCGGCAAAGAACGAGGAAGGTGAGGGCGGTTACACACCGCCAGTAACTGGCGTTTCGATGTCGATGCGCCGCACAACGGACAAGCCTGCTGCGGTCGTGGCACTGACGGGCGCGCGCATCATTACGATGGCCGATGAGAATGGCGGTGTGATTGAAGACGGCGTTATCGTTACCAACGGCAATCGCATTGCGGCGGTCGGTACACGCGATTCAGTTTCGATTCCCGCCGCTGCGAAAGTGGTCGACGTCAGCGGGCGCACGATCATCCCCGGCCTGATTGACGCCCATGCGCACGGCTCGCAGGGTGCCGACATCATCCCGCAGCAGAACTGGAGCGCCTACGCGACACTCGCGTTCGGCGTGACGACCGTGCACGATCCGTCGAACGATGCGACCGAAGTTTTCGCAGCCGCGGAAATGCAGCGCGAAGGCAGGATTCTCGCACCGCGCATCTATTCGACCGGCGATATCGTCTACGGCGCACGCTCGACGTATTTCGCGAAGATCGATTCGCTGGAAGAAGCCAGCGAGCACGTGCGCCGTCTGAAAGCGCAGGGCGCAATCAGCATCAAGAATTACAACCAGCCGCGCCGCAACCAGCGTCAGCAGGTAACCACCGCTGCGCGCAACGAGGGCATGCTGGTCGTGTCAGAAGGCGGGTCGCTGTACCACATGGACCTGTCGATGGTCGCGGATGGCAACAGCGCGATCGAGCACAACCTGCCACAGTCAATGTTGTACGACGACGTGCTGCAGTTCTGGTCGCAAACGCAGGTTGCGTACACACCGACGCTTGTCGTTGTGTACGGCGGTCTGCGCGGTGAAGACTACTGGTACCAGCATTCCGAAGTGTGGAAGCATCCGATCCTGTCGCACTTCGTGCCGCCGGACGTGTTGCGGCCGCGTGCTGTTCGCCGGCAAATGGCGCCGGATAGCGATTACTACCATCCGCGTGTCGCGGCAGGCGCCAAGGCACTCGCCGATCGCGGTGTGCTGGTCAGCATCGGCGCGCACGGCCAGCGTGAGGGTCTCGCGAGTCACTGGGAGATGTGGAATTTCGCATCAGGTGGCATGTCAGCGGTCGAAGTGCTGCGTACTGCAACGACGGCACCCGCGAAAGCGCTCGGCTTTGCCAAAGACCTCGGCTCGCTGGAGGTTGGCAAACTCGCTGACCTTGTCGTTATCAATGGCGATGTACTGAAAGACATTCAGCAGTCCGACAAGGTCGAGCAGGTGATGCTGAATGGCAGGCTGTATGACGCCGCGACGTTGAACGAAACGGTAACAGGCGAGCGTCGCACCGCGCCATTCTACTGGCAGCGTTGATGTCTGGCTGATTCTATGATTTCGCAGAGAATGCAGGGCCACGATAGCTGCGCAATGAGGTTTATTGTTTTCGGATGTTGGAATTGAACTTGTCGATTGCTTATGCAGAGCCGAACTGATTACTTGTTGTCCGTTGCGCCAATGATGGATTGGACAGACCGTCATTGCCGCTACTTTCTCCGGCAGCTCAGTCCGGCTCCGCGGCTTTATACGGAAATGGTCACGGCCGCCGCGTTGTTGCACGGCGACGCGGACCGGCTCCTGCATTTCGACAGCAGCGAACACCCCGTTGCGCTGCAGCTGGGCGGCGCCGATCCACAGATGATGGCAGAGGCGGCCGCGATGGGCGCAGCCGCCGGCTACGACGAAATCAACATCAACGTTGGTTGCCCGTCGGACCGGGTGCAGAACGGGCAGTTCGGTGCCTGCCTGATGGCGGAGCCGGAACGCGTTGCGCGCTGCGTGACGGCAATGCGCGATGTCTGCGAAATGCCTGTCACGGTCAAGACCCGAATCGGCATTGATGACAACGACAGTTACGACTACCTGCGAAACTTTGTCGAAACCGTAGCCGCAGCCGGTTGCACAACGTTCATCGTGCACGCACGGATCGCGATACTGGCCGGGCTCAGCCCGAAGGAGAACCGCACGGTGCCGCCGCTCAACTACGAGCGTGTCTACCGATTGAAAGAGGAACATCCGGACCTGACGATCGTCCTTAACGGCGGCATCACAACAGTCGAACAGGCAGAACAACACCTGCAACACGTCGACGGCGTAATGATTGGGCGACAGGCGTATCACGATCCCTGGTTTATCGTCGAGCTGACGCGGGCGTTAACGGGCAGCGATGCATTGCTGAAACGGCACGATGCCGTAGCCCGAATGCGGCCGTACATCGAGGCACAGCTT
Organism: Woeseia sp.; assembly: GCA_049665065.1. Classification (GTDB taxonomy): domain Bacteria; phylum Pseudomonadota; class Gammaproteobacteria; order Steroidobacterales; family Woeseiaceae; genus Woeseia. The sequence goes on from JBATFU010000310.1 coordinate 6,443, forward strand.
GGAGACGGTGCCATGCTCAAACACATCAGCCGGCACATGCTCGGCCTGTTTGCCGGCCAGCCGGGCGCGCGCGCATGGCGCCGCTACCTGAGCGAACATGCCCATCTCGAAGGCAGCGATTTCGCCGTTCTTGAGCGCGCACTGGCAGCAATGCCGCAGGCAGCCTGATCTGCGCGTCGTTCCGGTCGCCATCATTCTTTACGTTCCGGCAGTGAATGTTGCCGCCGCTGCCGTTACAATGCGCTCTCCTTTAATCCGGGCGAGGCAATCCTTCCACCATGAGCGGCAACCACACTGCAATGTCGGATAAGAAGCCGACGATGGCCGAGCAGGCCGATATCCACGAACTGTACGAACAATCGGTGCAGAACGTGGAGCATGAAATCGAATTCCTGCAGAAAACGTTCCGTGAGATTCGTGGCCGCAAGGCGCACCTGTTGCGCGAGGATTTTTGTGGCACAGCCAGCGCTTCCTGCCAGTGGGTCCGGCAGGGCAAGGATTTTAAAGCCATTGGTGTGGATATTGAGCCGTCGGTACTGGACTGGGGTCGCGAGCATCGCGTTGGCAAACTGCCCGCAGCGGACCGCGCCCGGGTCAGCCTGATTGAATCGGACGTATTGACGGCAGAGACGCCGCCGGCAGACATCCTCGTTGCCTTCAATTTCAGCTATTTCATCTTTCAGCAGCGCGCCACGATGCTCAGGTATTTCAAGCGCGCGCATGCCTCGTTGAAAGACGATGGCGTTTTCTTCGTGGACCTGTTCGGCGGACCGGAGTCGCAGGAAGAGACCAAGGAAAAGACCAAATTCAAGAAGCTAGGCTTCACCTACATCTGGCACCAGGTCAAATTTCACCCGGTGACGAACCGCATTCAGTGCGCCATCCATTTCAAGTTCAAGGATGGCTCCAGGCTCAAGAACGCGTTTACCTACGACTGGCGTCTGTATTCTGCCCCGGAAATCAAGGACTTGCTGCTGGAGGCCGGGTTCAAGAAGGCCACCGTGTACTGGGAAGGCGAGGACGAGGACGGCGACGGCAACGGCGAGTTTACGCCGAGCGACAAGGGCGAAGCAGATCTGGCCTGGATCGCGTATATTGTGGCCGAAAAATAGTTTACGTTATAAGGGCTTGGGCCGGTTTCAGGGCCTGTTACATGATGTGACGCCGGTCGTGTCCGCACGGCCTGAACTGCATATAATCGCCACACGTGGCGTCGCTTGGGTGCGCGCCGCACCATGCTTGGGCAGAGGCTAGATGGCTAAAGATCTCGAAGTCGCAATATTGTTCGCCGACGTGGTGGGCAGTACCCAGCTGTATGAAAAGCACGGGGATACTATCGCCAGCGAGACCGTGGCGCACTGCCTTGATGTGATGAAAGACGCCACCCACCAGTTCAGCGGTACCGTCATCAAGACCATCGGTGACGAGGTCATGTCGACCTTCCCGACGATCGACGACGCCATGGCAGCGGCAACCCAGATGCAAATGCGCATTAGTGGCGAGGATACGGCCAATAAGTCTGAAATTCCGGTCATGATTCGTATTGGCTGTCACTTCGGGCCGGTCGTTCGCGAACACAACGACATCTTCGGTTCTGCCGTGCATACCGCAAACCGCATGACCTCGCAGGCGAAGGCCCGCCAGGTGGTGATCTCCGGCGCCTCCGTCGAGCGCATGAGCGACGAATGGAAAGCGCAGACGCGGCAGATCGACGTTGCCACCGTGCGCGGCCGACTTGATGAAGTCGCCCTGTACGAGCTTGTCTGGCAGCCGGAAGAGGCGACCAGCATGTTGCCGACGCTCGAGCTGGACAACAAAGGCCGTCGCGCGAACAAGCTGATTGTCAGCTTTCGCGATCAGTCGGTCGAAGTGAACGACCGCAAGAAAAGCATCAACATGGGTCGCGCCGATGACAACGATCTCGTCATCAAGGGCAACCTGATCTCACGCATCCACGCGAAGATCGAGATGCGTCGCGGCCGCTTCATTCTTGTGGACCAGAGCACGAACGGTACGTTCATGCAGAACGTGCAGGGTGAGGAAACCTTTGTGCGGCGCGACAGCACGGAACTGCTCGGGGAAGGCATCATCGGGCTCGGCCGGCTAGCCAAGCCGGGGACACCACTCGCCATTCACTTCGTTTGTGAAGAATAGCTGACGCGGGCAGCCGCCTGCGTCGCACTACCCATCGACTTACTGTTTCAGCGCAGCCTGTACGCGGCGTTGTTCTTCTTTCAGCGCGCCCGGCAAACGCTTGCCGTAGCTGTCGAGATAGTCGCCAACCGCGGTCATTTCCGTCTGCCATTGCGCCTTGTCAACTGACAGCAGTGCCTCGAGTGCTGCCTTGTCGATGTCGAGATCGCGCGTGTCGATGTCTTTTACGTGCGGCAGGAACCCGATCGCCGTCTCCCGCGCGTCGACGCGGCCATCGCAGCGATCGATAATCCAGCGCAGTACGCGCAGGTTTTCGCCAAACCCTGGCCACAGGAAGCGGCCGTTTTTATCCTGCCTGAACCAGTTGACGTGGAACACGCGCGGCAGTTTGTCGGAGCGGTCTGCAAAGCTCAGCCAGTGGCTCCAGTAGTCCGCGAAGTTGTAGCCGCAGAATGGCTTCATCGCCATCGGGTCGCGACGCACCACGCCTACCTGGCCGGTTGCCGCTGCGGTCGTTTCTGAAGCCACGCCCGCGCCGATCAACACGCCGTGCCGCCAGTCGCGCGCTTCGTACACAAGCGGTGCAAGTTCGCGGCGTCGCCCGCCAAACACGATAGCGGACAACGGCACGCCATCCGGCGCTTCTGCCAGTGACGAGTAGCTCGGGTTTTGCCTGGCAGCGACGGTGAAACGCGAATTCGGGTGCGCCGCGGCGCCATTGCCAGGTTTGTAGGGTTTGCCCTTCCAGTCGATCGCCGGTTCGCCGCTTTTCTTGTCTTCCCACCACGGTTCGTTGTCGGCCGTCGTCGCGACGTTCGTGAAAATCGTGTCGCGATGAATCATGTCGAACGCGTTCTTGTTGGTCTTGGCGTTCGTGCCGGGTACTACGCCGAAGTAACCGGCTTCCGGATTGATTGCACGCAGCTGTCCCTTGTCGTCGAGGTGCAGCCAGGCGATGTCGTCGCCGAGCGTCCAGATTTTCCAGCCCGGTTGCGACGCCGGTGGAATCAACATGGCGAGATTGGTTTTGCCGCAGGCGGACGGAAAAGCGCAGGCGAGGTAATGCGTTTCGCCCTGCGGGTTCTCTATACCGACGATCAGCATGTGCTCGGCAAGCCAGCCTTCCTGGCGTGCCTGGTAGCTCGCGATACGCAGCGCGTGACACTTCTTGCCGAGCAGCGCGTTGCCGCCATAGCCCGAGCCGATGCTCTTGATGGTCAGCTCTTCCGGGAAATGCATGATGAAGCGCTTATCCGGATCGAGATCGCCTGTTGAATGCAGGCCCTTCACGAAGCTGCCCTCGCGTTCGATGCGCGCAAGTGCGGCTTTGCCCATGCGTGTCATCAGGCGCATGTTGACGACGACATAGGGACTGTCGGTGATCTCGACACCCAGCCGCGCAAACGGTGAATCTATCGGGCCCATGCAGTACGGGATGACGTACAGCGTGCGACCCCGCATGGCGCCTTTAAAAAGCGCATCAATTTTCGCGTGGCCTGCCTGCGGTTCCATCCAGTGATTGTTCGGTCCCGCGTCGTCCTTGTCTTTCGTGCAGACAAAGGTCAGGTGCTCTACGCGTGCAACATCGTTCGGGTTGGAACGGTGCAGGTAGCAGTTCGGGTAACTGTCCTCGTTCAGTTTTGACAGCACGCCGTCCGCCAGCATTACGTCGATCAGTTTCTGGTTTTCAGCATCACTGCCGTCGCACCAGTGAATGTTGTCGGGCTCGGTGAGCTCAGCAACCGAAGCAACCCATTCCTGCAAACTGGCCAGCGATGTAGTCATTGCATGTCTCTTTTTTTATCAAGGTGCACGTAAGGCAATGGCACGACCTCAGGGTTTCGATCCGCCCGGCCGCGATCGGCCCGTGATTATTACAGACCGCGGCGTAACTGTCTCCCTTGAAACTGATGTTCTTGCAGCGCAGGCGCAAAAAAAAAGACCGCCAGCACGGGGGGGTGCACTGGCGGTCTCGCAGGTTGTCCCTGCACTGATCGGGCTGGCCGCGAGGGCCCCGGGCCGATCAATCCGGTAATGCCGCCGGCCTTAGCCGGCGTCACGCATCTTGTTTCTTACTTGGCCTTCTTGGCAGCAACTTTCTTGGAACGCTTCTTCGCTACCTTCTTCGCAACTTTCTTCGCCGGGCGAGCTGCCGCCGTTACCTTGGCTGACTTGGCTGCCGTGCGGGTCTTGCGCGTCGCTTTCGCACGCGGTGCAACCGTCTGGTTGCGCAGCGATTTGAAAGTGCCCTTGACGACTTCGCCAGCTTCGCTGCCAGCCTCGACGATGATCGCGAGTGAGCTGCGGGTGTCGCGGCCAAGACGCTTAATCTGCGCCGGGGTCATCTTGATCTGCTTCTTGACGAGGTCACGCAGGCAGGTCGCGCCAGCCGCGCTCTCGAAGCGAGCGGCAACCACGTCCAGCTGGTTGGCAGCCATCTGCGTCTGCTGCTTGACCATGCGGTCCGTCGTGCGGTGAGAAACAGCTGACAACTTCAGGCCAAGACCTGACAGCGTGTTCAGCGGCTTCTTCGTGTTGACGACCGTCTTCGCAACGTACTGGCTGCGAGCGCGGGCGCCGTCGATGACTGCACGGACGCTGCCACGAGCGCCTGAGCTAATACGGTTAATGGATTGTTCGATTTGCGGGTTCATAACGGTCTCCGGTTGTGCAATGCAACAAATGATGCAGCGCACAATAGAGATCGGCGGGGTTGCTGTCAAGCGATTTTTTGTGCGCCGCAACATTTACCGCGCGGCTCACCGGAAAAAATGAAAAGTTATTTATAAAACAGAGAGTTATTGAGGGTCGCCAAGACGCCTTCAGCGCGCCTCAGGCGGCTGCGTCGGTGCCTTTCGGCGCATCCTGGCGCCAGATACTGAGCTCGGTGGGGGCCTGCACACCCATTTTGACGCGGTTGCCGGTGGCCGAAAACACCGTGATTTCGATGGGTCCGTTGGCAAACAGCTCGGCCAGCGTCATTTGCGGGTCCGCATTTTCGCCGGGCCGGATCAATATCGACTCGGCATCCTTGCGACTAATAATCAACATTGCTTAAGCCCTCATCCTTAAGGTTTTGGCGTCATGCCTCGGCCAGGGCCCGTGAGCCGCGGTTCCCGTTGTCGCCTTTAGGACCATAGGTCTGTGGGCTGCAACCGGAGAGTGCGGCGATGGCGCTGGCAATCTGTTGTTGACGAAGCCGCATGATCGCGCCGTTCGTCATGTTGGCCTGCTGACATTTGCTGGCTACCTGCAGGTAGCTCTGCCATTGGCCTGCAAGCGCGCCGTCCCTGTCGCACCAGTTCTGCAGGTCCCGCATACCGTCGTGGTTATTCTGATAACCACTTTCTTCGAGTAGTGCGGCTCGTTCGTTTTCAAGTAATTCCAGCGTCAGCAAGCAATGTTGCTTGTCACGCGCGGCCTGTTCGAGGGCTGCCAGATCCTGCGCTTCCAGCGCCTTGCGTTCGGCATCCAGGTGCATGGCAAAGGCGGTCGCAGCCGCAATGCCCGATTCAAACATCCGGCCTAGCCGGGCGCGGGCCGCCGACTGCGTTACGGGATCCATTGTCAGCTCCCGAACTCCCGGTCAATGCGTATCAGTGCGTCGGCAATCTTCTCTGCGTCGATCGTGTAGTCACCATTGGCAATGGCTGTTTTGACAGCGTCTACCCGACCCGTATCGATCTCCGGCAGATTCGCCAGTGACTTTTCCAGTTTCTCGAGCAGCTTGGCAGCGCTCGTCAGCTCCACTGTGTCGCTTTTCGCTTCCGCAGCACCCGCGGGCTGTTTGTCGAGACGGTGCGCACCGCTCGTCGACAAGGCCTCCTTGGTACCGCTCAGCTTGTCACCCAGTTTGTTTATCATCGTGTTATCCAGCGGCTTTATCGTGTTCGACATAATCCCAACCCTCAACAATCATTGCTGCTAATGCCCGTTATCGACCAATCGGCGCGTAACTTTAGCCCTTGCAGTGAAAAATTCATTTAACCAAAAAAACCCAGAAAAACCCTATTGTACAAGCACTTCCACGAGCTCCGCGGAGCGCACGAGGCCCTCAACGATGCGCCCGGAAGCTGCATTCTTGACCCGAATTCGTTGCCCCAGGGCACCGTCCATCAGGGCCTTGCCGGCGACCCTGATATGAATCGCGTCGTTTTGTGCCCGGAGCGTGACCGACTGGCCGCGGCGCACCAGCACTTTCGACACCGTCGCCGCCGTGGTCACAATGCTGCCGCCCTGCAGGGACTGCTTGAGTCGCTGACCGACTACGGCGGTAAGGTCTGTTGCATAACCACCGGTAAGCCGCGATACGTCGCGTTGCTCCACCTGCAGGTCGTCCGCTGTCAATTCATGACCGCGGGGCAGGGCGCGCCGCAGCACCACGACGTCCCGCTCATCAATGAGATTGACCGGCACATACACCTTCCACGGTTGCGCGCCGCTGCAGCGCACGCCAACAATCGTGCGCTGGCGGATTTTCGAGCCCGGCCGCATGAATGCTTCGAGCGGCACATCGCAGCGTGCCAGGCGCAGGCGTCGATCCAGCGCTGCCGCTTTCGCTTTACCGCCGCTTCCGAAATTCGCGAGGAATGTCTCGGCCGCCCGTTCGACGGCAGCCAGCGGCTGGTCAGTGGCGCCGGCATGGGAGCAGCTCATGGCCAGCAGCAGCAACACGCCTATATAAGGTGTGCGTCGCAACGCGGCGTCGGTATGACGACGGGATAGCGTCGCGCCCGTCAAGATCCTGACGGTTTCCTGCTTTAGCCGCGTTTTCAATAAAGACTGCATTTAGCTTATCTCTGTAAGCGCCGTGCGGGCTGCCAGGTTTTTTTAAGACCTGGCAGGTGCGCGTACGCAATTACTGTCACTGCATCTGTTGCAAATCGCATGCCAGCACTGGCTAACGCGGGCATTTTCGGTGAATACAGCCAGGAATTGCCGCCGCAGCGGCAAAGGTTTGCCGCATTCGCCGGCCAGTGCGCGTCGGCAGCCGCGCGCAAAACTTTAGAACGGCCACGTGGCGTATGGCGTTTCCAGGTTGGCATGGCAGTTGCATAGCTCAGTACAGGAAACGTAACGATTCGCCAACCAGGAATTGCTCTCATGAAAATTCAGTCCTTTGCCATGCACGAACAGGCACTGAAATTTCGCGCCATGCGTAACGAGGTGCTGTCGTCGAATATTGCAAACGCGGATACCCCGAACTACAAGGCCCGCGACATCGATTTCAGCACCGCGTTAAAGAATGCGACGGGTGCGCAGCTGAACCTGCGTACGACCAGCAACAGGCATGTACAGCCGCGCAACGATTTCTCGACGGCTGCGGACGTCAAGTTTCGTATCCCCACGCAGTCGACGCTGGATGGCAATACGGTACAGACGGACGTGGAGCAGGCTGCCTTTGCCGAGAACGCGCTGCAGTACCGCGCGAGCCTGACATTCCTGAATGGCAGTATTTCGAGATTGCGCTATGCGCTGAAGGGAGGTGACTGATGTCACTGTTTAAAGTATTCGATGTTGCCGGCAGCGCGATGAACGCGCAGTCGGTGCGCCTTAATGTGACGGCGAGCAACCTCGCCAATGCCGGCAGCGTGCACGGAGACCCGGACAAGGTCTATCGCGCCAAACAGCCCATCTTTTCAACGTTCAACGACGCGCTGTCTGCACAGACCGGCGTGGCGAGCGTGCGCCTCGACGGCATCACCGAAAGCACGGCACCGCTCGAAGTGCAGTACCGCCCGGACCATCCGGACGCAGACGCTGAGGGTAACGTGTATGTCAGCAACGTCAGCACGGTCGAGGAAATGGTCAACATGATGTCGGCGTCCCGTTCCTACCAGAACAACGTCGAAATAATCAACACGACACGCGATCT
>JBATFU010000311.1:0-1597 GCA_049665065.1 Woeseia sp.
CGACCATGTTGTACGTCAATCCGATCGATCGCGAGCGTGTTTTCGCGCGGCTGGAAGCGCAGGGCATGGTGAAGAATTTCGAATACCGTTTGCGCCGCAAGGACGGTCGCGAAATCGTGGTGCTCGAGAATTCGCGCGCGGTGTACGACGATGACGGCGTGCTGGTCGCACATGAGGGCACCATCACCGACATTACCGAGCGCAAGCGTGCCGAGACGCGTGTTTTCGAAGAGAAGGAACGGGCCCAGGTAACCTTGCAATCCATCGGTGACGGCGTTATCACCACCGATGCCAAGGGCTGTGTGGACTATATCAATCCTGTGGCGCAGGACCTGACCGGTTACGACATGCGCAGCGTGCGTGGCCGCCCGGTTGCCGAGATCATGACGATCATCAACGAGCACACGCGTGCCACGGTCGAGAACCCGGTCATGCGTTGCCTGCAGGAAGGCCGCGTCATCACGCTCGACAATCATTCGGTGCTGATCAATCGCCACAGCGACGAGATACCGATCCAGGATTCGGTCGCGCCGATCCGCGATCGCATCGGCAACGTAATCGGGTCGGTCATGGTGTTCCACGACGTGAGCAAGGAAACGCGTCTGTTTCGTCAGCTCAGTTACCAGGCATCGCATGATGCGCTGACCGACCTTATCAACCGGCGCGAATTCGAGAATCGACTGGCGGCGTCAATTGACGAGATACGCGGCAACGCCGAACAGACGCACGCATTGCTGTACCTCGATCTCGACCAGTTCAAAGTCGTCAACGACACCTTCGGGCATGCCGCCGGTGATGCCCTGTTGCAGCGTATCGCCGAGATCGTGCACAGCAAAATTCGATCGAGTGATGTCCTGGCGCGCCTCAGTGGCGACGAGTTCGGCATCCTCCTGGAGCGCTGCAGCGAACAGCGCGCCGTCGGCGTGGCCGAAGAAATTCGCGGCGCGATAGAGGGCTTTCGCTTCGAATGGAAGGAATCATTCACGACCGTGCGCTGCTCAATCGGTGTCGTAATGGTCACTGCTGAGAACAACGAAGTCGCGGGCCTGATGAGTTCGGCCGATGTTGCCTGTTACTCGGCGAAGGACATGGGGCGCAACCAGATTCACCTCTACCAGGACAGCGACGCGGCCATGCGTCACGAAGAAATGAAGTGGGTATCGCGAATCAGCAGCGCGGTGGAGGAGGATCGGCTGGAGCTGTATTTCCAGCCCATCATCGGTATCGGTGTCGAGAACGGGCAGGCGCGGGGCCACTACGAACTGTTACTGCGCATGCGCGACGAAAAGGGCGAGCTGGTCAGCCCGGACCAGTTCATACCGGCCGCCGAACGTTACAATTTGATGTCCACACTGGACCGCTGGGTCATTCGCGAAGCGCTGGCGAAGCTGGCCGATCGCGACTCCGTTGGCGAGGCCGCATACACGATCGCGATCAACCTGTCCGGTACGTCGCTCAGCGAGGACCGTTTCCTCGAAGACATCATCAAGGAACTCAAGACCCAGAACCTGCCCAGGGGTGCGATCTGTTTTGAAATTACCGAGACGGCCGCTATCTCGAATCTTTCGCGCGTCGTACATTTCATGCAGTCCATGAA
>JBATFU010000312.1:0-10673 GCA_049665065.1 Woeseia sp.
CATACTGCGCGAAGAACTCGGGCTGAGCGACGGCATTGGCTTCCGACTCTGGCAGTCCCTGATGCGTTTTGTCGTTCCGATCGCGATCGCGATTATTTTTATTAGCAGCGTCGGCGGCTGATTCAAGGCTCGACCGTGAAAACCATTGACGTCATTGACTCGCACACCGGCGGTGAGCCAACGCGGGTCGTGATGCGAGGGGCACCGCGTTTGCAGGCGCGTTCCGCCAGCGATGCGGTGCGCGAAATGCGCGAACAACACGATGCGTTTCGCCGCGCCGTCATTAACGAGCCGCGCGGCTCCGACATACTCGTGGGTGCGCTTCTGTTGCCGCCGTTCGTGGCAGGCAGCGCCGCGGCCGTGGTTTTTTTCAATAACGCGACATACCTCGGCATGTGCGGACACGGCATGATTGGCGTTGCGGTTACGCTGGCGGCCGAAGGTTTGTTGGAACCTGGTACGCATCAGATCGAAACGCCTGCCGGGCTGGTCAGCGTCACGCTGCATGATGCACACCGCGTTTCTGTTGCCAACGTCGCAAGCTACCGAACGCAAAAAGCAGCAACGCTGGAGGTTTCAGGTATCGGCAAAGTGCAGGGCGACATCGCCTGGGGCGGCAACTGGTTTTTTCTGATCGACAACCACGAACTCGCCATTGCAGCTGACAATATTCAGCAACTGACCGACTACGCTATTCGCGTGCGGAACGCGCTCGATGCGAGTGAATTACGCGGTGACAACGGCCAGCTCATCGATCACATTGAACTATGCGGTCCGCCGTCTTCGCCGGACATCGCGGACAACCGCAACTTTGTGTTGTGCCCGGGCAAGGAATACGACCGCTCGCCCTGCGGTACTGGCACCAGCGCAAAGCTGGCCTGCCTGCTTGCGGATGGCAAACTTAAAGCCGGTGAATTATGGCGTCAGCAAAGCATCACCGGCAGCGTATTCGAGGCGAGCGCGAGCATTATCGACAATCGTGTAATGCCGACGATTACCGGCACTGCCTACCTCACATCGCGTGCGACGCTGCTTTTCGACAACGGCGATCCGTTGCAGCCGTAGCGCCTACAGCGCCTGAATTCGTCAGGAATCGTTGCTGGCGTCGGGTGCGGATTCGTCGCCTTGTACGCCGTCTTTTGCACCGCGCCATATCTGCAAATTCGGCGGCGCGTCGATTGCCACTTTGACCTGGCGACGGCCGACTTCCAGCATCGTGATTTTGATGACGCCACCTTCGAACAGATCACTGATCGGACGGCTTATGTCAAAACCCTCCAGCGGGGCGATGGTGATGATATCGAGTGCTTTTCGTTTAATTATCAACATGCGATTGACAGCAACCTTAATGGTTTTTTGTTTTTCTGGACCAGATAGTGGTCGCGCTGTCATTGCGCTGCTTTTACGTCTGGTGAAATAAAAGCGCGCTAAAGGTACCAGAAGGAACCGCTCTCGCAAATGATTTTTTCAGTACCGATCTGTCCTGTTTTTCACATGCAAATAACTCAGCAAGCCGCGCACTGCGGCACGGTGTGAAGTAAACGCTTTGCAAATCAATTAATCGGCAGTGACCGGTTCGCGGTCGCTGCCGGCAGCGTCAACAGCAACAGTCTTTAGCAAGCGACTGGTGATAACGCCTGCCGTCATTGCACCATTTACATTTAGTGCAGTGCGCGCCATATCGATCAGCGGCTCTATCGAAATCAGCAGCGCCACGAGTGCAATCGGCATGCCCATCGAGGGTAATACGATCAGCGCCGCAAACGTCGCGCCGCCGCCTACGCCGGCAACGCCAAATGAGCTGATCGCAATGATTGCAACGAGCCCGGCGATGAACGACGGATCCAGTGGATTAATACCGATCGTTGGGGCAACCATCGTGGCCAGCATCGCCGGATAAATGCCGGCGCAGCCGTTCTGGCCAATCGTTGACCCGAAGGTTGCCGACAAATTGGCAATGGATGTCGGCACATTCAGTTCGTCGATCTGGGTTTCAACATTGAGCGGAATCGTGGCCGCCGAACTGCGCGAAGAAAATGCGAACGTCAGGACGGGCCAGACCTTGCTGAAGTAACGACGGACGTTGACGCCGTTCAGCAGCAGCAACAGCGCGTGTACAACGAACATGATGGCGATCGCCAGGTAGGACGCAAGCACGAAGCTGAGCAGATTAAGAATGTCCGCCGCGTTCGAGCCAGCCACCACCTTCGTCATCAAGGCCAGGATGCCGTACGGCGTAATCGCCATGATCATGCGTACGAGGCGCATGACGATCGCCTGCGCTGTCTCGACAAAACGACTGATCGCCGCGCCGCGTTCCGGGTCGTCACGGCTGACTTGTAAAGCGGCAATACCGAACAGTATGCCGAACAGCACGACCGCGATAATCGACGTTGGCCGAGCTCCCGTCAGGTCATAGAAAATATTTGACGGCACGAAACGCACCAGCATATCCGCCATGCCGAGGTTCGCCACCGTTTCCAGCCGGCTTTCGAGCGCGCCGGCCCGCGCCAGTTCCCGCGCGCCTTCCGTGAGCCCCTCGGCACTCAGGCCGAAGGCGTTGGCCACGAAAATGCCCACGAGTGCAGCAATCATGGTCGTGCCAACCAGAATGCCAATGACAATACCGCCGATTTTGCCGAGCGCCCCGATGTCACGCATGCGCACAACGGCCGAGATCATCATGATCAGTACGAGCGGCATGATGATCATCATCAACAGGTTGATGTAGCTGCTGCCGATGACGTTTGTCCATTCCAGCGTGCCAGCGATGGCAGCGGCGTTGCCGGCATAAAATAACTGCAGAAACAGGCCGAACGCCACACCGGCCAGCAGGCCCGCCATGATTTGCTGGGCGAGACTGAAGCGCGGCTTCCTGAGCCGCGACAAAAACACGATCAGTCCAACAAAAATTGCAAGGTTTACGGCAACTGTGATGGTCATGGGCAACTACCTGTGTGGAAACGCGGGCTCGAAGTACGATAGCGACTTTCCCGGCTACGCGCATCTGCTGCGCGCGAGATCGCAGGGCATATTGCCCGACAGTTTAGAAAACCGGGATTTTTCCCGGGCGACTTCTGGGTTTCGCAATGCAGCAGGGCCCGGCGAGCAACAACCCGGCACAAAGTGGCCGTCACCTGCGCCAGGCTGCGCGCGCAGCAGCGGCCGCATGCACGCCGGATTCGCCAGCATTTCGCGCAGATCGGCGAACGGGCGGCTGCGCTGCGGCGGGCTTCGCTGTAACTGCGTCCGTTGCTGCGGGATGAGTTCGTTCTGGCAGCCGCGGCGACCAGTTTGCTCGGACAGTTGCAATCGGATGAAGGTGTTACGTCATCAACTGCAACGGCAGGCGAACTTGCCGACAACAGTGCGGAACCCGCGACGAGTGCCTGCAGCAGTGAGCAGCAGGCCATCGGCAATGCAAACAGGCATGGGCACGCAGCGCCAATCACGGTACGATTTGGCGCAGTCGACGGACAATTAACCTGAAAGAAGACGCCGACGATTGTCGCGGCTTCGATGTTAATGCCGCAGGATCACGGGCAGCAACCGCAAAACGCTTCGGCCTGCTGTTCATGAAAGAACGCTTACGATAAATCGACGGCTCGCTGTCGGTAAGGCCAGGGATCGGGCAAGGCACCACGATTCCAGCGGGTCTGCCGCTCGACGCTGGGGTAATGCATGCCGAAGGTAAGACTCGCGCTTATCGATGACCACCAGATCGTCAGGGACGGTCTGAAGGCGTTGTTGTCGAAGCTCGAGCACTGCGAAGTCATCGCAGAAGGCGGTTGCGGCGAAGACGCGGTCGAACTTGCCAAGAATCCCGCCATTGAAATCTTCCTGATGGATATAGCGATGCCGGGGATGAGTGGCATCGACGCCGCCGCACGCATCTGCGAAGTTCGCCCTGGTGCGCGCATCATCATGCTGTCAATGCATGCGACCGGCGAATACGTGCGTCGCGCAATGGACAGCGGCGCAGCGGGTTATATGCTGAAAAACATGGCTCCAAGCGAACTCGACAAGGCGATCAACAAGGTTGCCAACGGCGGCCGGTACCTCAGTCCGGCGATAGCGGACACTCTGAAAGAATCGCAGCCAGGCGACAGCAGCAGCTCCGCGCTGGATACCCTGAGCAGCAGGCAGCGCGAAATTTTGCGGCTTCTGGCTGAAGGCATGAGCACGCGCGATATCGCAGAAATGCTGTCAATCAGCGCCAAGACAGTTGAGTCGCACCGCAGCCAGTTGATGCACAAGCTGGACATTTACGACGTGCCGGGTCTCGTCAAGTTTGCCGTCCGCCACGGGCTCGTAAGCGTCGAGTAAGTCAGCGCCTTACTCGCTGGACTGCAGGCGCGCCACCATCGCCCGTATGGCCTGCAATTGTGCCGCCTCTTTGTGCAGGTAGTCGGAGCCGCTGTAACCCCACCAGTCCCAGCACGCGAGCGGATTCATTGGCGCCAGGCTGCTCGCCTTCGCCTGCGGGAACAACACGATCAGCTTGTTGCTTGCCGCCCAGCGCAGCAGACCCGACTGCTCCGCGAGCACCGCTCCGACCTGGCCAAGCGCCTGGTTGCAGCCGTGCAGAAAGACGTGCACCCGGCAGCGTTCACCTTCCTGGCAGCTGGCCGGCACGTACAGCAATCCTTCGTCGGCCAGGCTGCTTGCCTCGTAGCGCGCCTGGCTGAAACGGGTCAATTGCACGGGATCAGCGGTCGGCTCAGCCAGCGGCCCCAACAGCTGCTGCAGCATGTTGCCGGCAAGATCGTAGTCACAGGCATTGATCCAGGGTTTTTTGAACTCACCGCAAGGCGCGCCATTCGCGAGCGTCGGCCAGCCGTGGGTTGCCGGAACGTCCATGACGACCGCGATGTTCGCTGTTGGCGCGGCAGCTCGATAGAAATCGGCCGCCGCTGAGGCAACTGCGGCGCCGACCAAAACATCCTGCGTGCCGCGAAAAACATAAACGCGATCATCCTGCAGATTTGCCGGGTCATCGATCAAATTGTCGCCAGCCAGCGCGCCCAGCTGCTGGACCAGCGCGGCAACGTCAATACCGCTACCGGTCGAGCACGCACCGAGTGCCCGCTGCATGCTGCCGTTTGCGCAGCCCCAGGGACCGCCGGCAACCAGCCCCGCCCCGCCAATGTCAGCGGAGTAAGCGACGTGCAGTTGGCCCGCCAGGTAGGCACCTGCAGATACGCCCGATACCGTAAATTCGGCCAGCGCGTGCAGGGCCGGCAGCCGCTTGTCAGCGCTCGCTGATTTGTCGCTGCACGCAACGAGCAAAGTGCACGTGAACAAGACGCGACCGATTCGCCCGATCATTGATTGAGGCCCGCCAGAAACGCATCAATGGTGGCGATACATTCCGGCTCGTCGAGCAAAGGTACGTGGCCACGATTCCTGACATGGACGTGCATGAGATCGGGTTTGCGCTGCTGCATCTTCGCCACGATTTCATCAGTGAGGATATCCGACATTGCGCCATGCAATACGAGCGTAGGCTTGTCGTGCAAGGCCGCGAAAATCTGCCATGGATCAGCCAGGCTCGTCGTCACCTTGCGCGCGGCTTCGCCGATCTTCGGGTCCATGTCCAGCACCGGTACGCCATGCTCGTCGGCCCGGTACGAACGGCGAACGACGCGCTGCCATTGCTCCGCAGAAAGCCCGGGCCAGGCATCGCCGTACAGGGTCTGCGCCTGTTGTATCGCTTCATCCCAGGTCCGAACCGGCGGCACTCTGCCGATATAGGTTTTGATGCGCTCAAGGCCTTTTGCACCAATCTCCGGCCCGATGTCATTCAAAACGACGCCGGCGACGCGCGCGTCGGCAGCGTGCGCGAGTGCCGTGGCCACGATGCCGCCAAGCGACGTGCCGATAAACGCGGCGCGCTCAATCGACAGTTCATCGAGCAATCGTTGCACGTCTTTTACGTAGGTCAGCGGCTGGTAGTTCTGCCAGTTTGGGTCGCGGTCCGAGAAGCCGCGGCCGCGAAAATCCGGACAGATGACCGGATAGCGATCAGCCAGGTGCTCGGCAATGTCTTCAAAGTCGCGGCTGTTGCGGGTAATGCCTGGCAGACAGATTACGGGTAGCGATGTGTGCTCGCTGCCGAGGTATCGATAAAACAGGCGAAGTCCGTCGTCGCTCTCGTAGTAACAGGCAGCGGCATGCATCAGTTTTTGACCGGTTCGCGCAGAACATTGGCGAAGCGCTCGCGCAATTCGCGTTTCAGAATCTTGCCGTTCGGATTGCGCGGCAATTCGTCGATGATTTCAACCGCCGCTATTTTTTGCTGGCGGCCGACACGCTCGTTGGTCCAGCGCAATAATGCCAGCGCGTCAATTCCTTGCCCCGCAACGACCGCCAGCGGCGCCTCGCCCCAGCGCTCGCTGACGACGCCAACCACCGCAACGTCCACGACCCGCGGGTGTTGGGCGATCACCGCCTCTATGTCTGCCGGATAAATGTTCTGGCCACCGGAGATGATCAAATCTTTCTTGCGATCGACAATGTACAGGTTGCCATCGGCATCGATGCGACCGATATCACCGGTGCGCAACCAGCGCCGACCTTTGTCGTCCGTCCAGCTTGCCTCTTCGTTCGCAGCGTCACGATTCAGATAACCACTCATAAGCAGGTCGCTGTAGCCAACAATTTCGCCCGGCTCTCCCGGGGCGACGGGTTTATCGTCATTGCCAATGATCTGCAGCGACTGGCCGGGGCAGGCCCGGCCTACCGATTCCGGATTGATTGCTGCGTCAGCCGGCGACTGCGTTGTGACGAGGCCCTCGGTTAAGCCATACAGCTCGATGAAATCGCCGGGAAAACGGTCGACGATTTGCCGTTTAAGGTCCGCATGCAACGGTGAACCGCAGCACATCAATGCATTGATGCTCTCAAGCTTGAAACTATCGAATGTCGGCTCTGCGAGTAGCCGCTGAAATTGCACCGGCACCATGCTCGAATGTGTGATGCGTTGCGTCTCGATGAGGCGAAGGCAGGCGACAACGTCGAACGCTGGCATCAACACCAGCGTGCCACCGCACAGAATGGTTGCCAGCATCGTCACCCAGGTGATGTTCGAGTACAGCCCAAGGGATATCAGCGCGCGGGCATCGCAGTGATAACGCAACGCGATGCTCATGTTGTATGCCCACGCCATCCGGCAGGCGTGTGAATGCACGATGCCTTTGGGCAGGCCGGTGGTTCCGGAGCTGTAAATGATATTGCAGGCTTGTCCGGCGGTAATGTTGACATCCGGCGGCGCAGCACTTGCCTGCGACATCAGCTCCGCAAGCTGCAGCCAACCCTCGCGCTTTTGTAGCGTGATTCTGCGTTTACCGATCGTCGCGGGTAACCGCGAACGCATCGCGTCGAGGCGCGCACTGTGTGTGTCGCAGGCGATGATCGCGCTGGCTTCACAGTCATTGATTTGCTTCTCGATGCCGTCGTCGGAAACCGCGACGTTCAGCGGTACCGCCACGAGCCCGGCGCACATCGTGCCGAGCATCACTTCCAGCATCTCGAGACTGTTCTGCATCAGAATCGCTACGCGATCGCCGCTGTTCAGCCCCTGTGCCAGCAACACATGCGCCACGCGATTGAGGTCGGCATCCAGTTCGGGCCAGGTGAGCTTGCGTTCGCCGAAGACAACCGCAGCCTGCGTTGGCCGCTGTGCTGCGTTGTTCCGGATGAGGTCCGGCAGCAGCGGCTGCGCCGACAAAAACCAGCTCATATCTGTGTCATCCTGCGCCTTAAGAGCAATTCAACGAGCGTTGAACTTTATTTGAACGCCTGTTGATATGCAAGCTGCAAACTCCTAGGATCGCCGGATGCCACGGAATGCCGAAGCGACTCGCGAACGGATCCTTGATGCCGCTGAGCAGCAGTTTGCGAAGCGCGGTTTCGAGGGTGTTACTGTGCGGCAGATCATGTCGCAAGCCGGAGGCGACGTGGCACTCGCCTACTACCATTTCAAATCCAAACGCGATCTTTTTGACGCGGTGTTGCTGCGACGTGCAAGAACGCTCAATGAACTGCGGCTCGCGGCGCTCGAGGAAGTCGAACAGCGCCACAAGGATGATCCGCCCAGCATCGAGGAAATTATCGAAGCGTTTACGCGACCGTTGCTGGACGTTCTGGAAGAGCGGCCCGAAGAATGGCGCGATTACATGGCGCTGGTCGCACAGGTTAACAACTCGCCCGAATGGGGCGGTGCACTGATGACGCGGTTCTTCGACCCCCTCGTCAAACGCTTCCTCGATGCCCTGCGGCGTGCCCTGCCCGGCTGTCGCGAGGAAGACCTGTTCTGGAGCTATCACTTCCTGTCCGGGGCGCTGACCCTGACGTTTGCGGAGACCGGTCGCCTGGATAACCTGTCCGGCGGGCTCTGCAAATCCTCAGACATGGCGGCCGCCAACGCCCGCATGCCGCAGTTCGTGGCCGCCGGCTTTCGCGCCGTTTGCCAGCGGCCGAAAAAACCCGGCTAAGATATCTTGTAATTCAACCATCGTTGAAATACCATAAATTCAGCAACCGTTGAATTGAGGCAAGTCCTATGAAATCCGCACTTTTCCGCACACTGGCCCTGGTGCCATTTACCGCTTCATTACTGCCCTTGGTCGCATTTGCACCGCCGGCACTGGCCCAGGATGACGGCAGTCGCGCCCTGGACGAGGTCGTCGTGACGGCCCGCCGGCGCGAGGAATCGTTGCAGGAAGTGCCGCTGTCGATTACAGCTTACAGCGGCGAAATGCTCGAACGCATGGGTGCGCTCGACATCATCGAAATTGCCAAATCGACGCCCAACGTCACGCTGGAAGTGTCGCGCGGCACCAATACGACGCTGACTGCTTTTATCCGCGGCGTCGGTCAGCAGGACCCGGTCGCAGGTTTTGAATCCGGCGTCGGGCTCTACATCGATGACGTGTACCTGAACCGGCCGCAGGCTGCTGTTCTCGACATCTACGACGTCGAACGCATCGAAGTGCTGCGCGGCCCGCAAGGCACTTTGTACGGCCGCAACACGATCGGTGGCGCTATCAAGTACGTCACTCGTTCGCTGAGCGACGAGCCGATGGCAAAGGTCCGGGCATCACTCGGTACCTACAACCAGGCGGACCTCATTGTCAGCGCGTCGACGCCCGTCACGGATTCGTTTCGCATCGGCGGCGCGGTTGCGAAACTGACGCGCGACGGCTTCGGCGACAACCTGAACCTGCCTGGCGTCGAAAATTACCAGAAGGATGTCTTCGGTGCGCGCATCAGCGCCGAATGGGATGCGACAGAGGACCTGTCTTTCCGTTTGACCGGCGACCTGATCAATGACACCTCGGATCCACGCCAGGGCCATCGCCTCACCAGAGGCAACGTGTCGGGTGCCCAGATTCTGACTGACGTGTTCGACACGCGCGCAGGGTTAAACATACCGAAACAGGACGTTGAATCACTGGGTGGTTCGCTGGTCGCCGAATGGGAACTTAACGATCAATTTACCCTGAAAAACATCCTCGCCTACCGTGATGATGATTCTTTCACCCCGATCGACTTCGACAGTCTGCCGGTAGTCGACCTTGACGTGCCCGCGTACTACAACAACGAGCAGCTGTCGGAAGAATTGCAGCTCCTGTACACAGGCGACGGCATCAGTGGCCTGCTGGGCTATTACTACCTGGATGCCAAGGCATTCACCGAATTTGACGTGATTCTCGGACAACTCGGTGCGGCCTTGAGCCTTCCCGGTTACAACGCGAACACGGTCGGCGATGTACTGACTGAAAGCTGGTCGGTATTTGCCGATTTCACATTTGACCTGAACGACGAGTGGACCGTGTCCGTAGGCGGCCGCTACACGTCCGACGAACGCACTTCGACAGTACTGCGCCGCACCTACATCGGCGGCACGACCTTCGGCGGCAATACCCCAACGTTGCTTGTGACGACTTCGAATTTCCAGGGCAGCAAGGAATTCAAGGAATTTACGCCCCGCGCGTCGCTGAGCTGGAAGCCGAACGACAATCACAACGCGTATTTCAGTTACAGCGAAGGCTTCAAAGGCGGCAGCTTCGACCCGCGCGGGCAAACCAGCGCAGCACCTGATATCGACGGCGACGGCGACATCGATGCCGCGGATGTTTTTGAATTCATGTTGTTCGATCCCGAGTATGTAGACTCTTACGAACTTGGCCTCAAATCGAATTGGCTGGATAACCGCATGCAAACCAGTTTCGCATTTGTGTTTGCCGATTACACGGACATCCAGATTCCGGGCTCGGTTGGACTCGACACTGATAATGACGGCACGCAGGACACCTTCATCGGCATTACATCCAATGCAGGTAAAGCGGACATGACGGGTTTCGAGATGGAAGGTCTGGCACAACTCGACGATAACTTTCAGCTGGCCTGGTCACTTGGCTTGTTAAATGCCGAATACAAGCAATTCATCGATGCCTTTGGTGTGGACGTCGCAGGCCAGCGCGTTTTCCAGAACACGCCGTCTTCTACAGCCAGCGTCAGCCTGAACTACGCAACACCGTTCACGCTGTTCTCTACATCAGGCAATCTGTCGACCATCACCTCCGTGTCCTATCGCAGCAAGACGAGCCAGTTCGAGGTGCCTAACGAGATGCTTGATCAGCCGGCCTTCACGCTGATCGACTGGAGTA
>JBATFU010000313.1:0-3343 GCA_049665065.1 Woeseia sp.
GTTCATTCAGTTGCGGCGCAAAAATCCCCGTCGGGATAAGGCTGGTAAGTTACTGAGAAACGGCTGAAATCACGTCGGCGTATGTCACACAATGTGGGCTGAAATCCGGCCGGCAGTGTGACTTGCCTCTCACTTTTATTCGCAGGGCAGGGAAATCGCGCTGAGATGCACGTCGTATGGCGTTTTCAGGGGATCGCGCGGCGGGATAGAGCGGCTGGCTGCAGGGCCAGTATGGGCACCCTTTTTCTACCAGTTTTTCTGGTTCAGCGTGTCTTGCAGGTCAGACAGGCCTGGAACGTTTGCACGTGGGCGAGCGAGCTCAAGATTATAGACTGCCTGCCCGAGATCGCGCAGAAACGGCAGGCCGATCGAGTCGTATTCGTAGGTATCGTCATTGAACGTCTGGTTAGCGTTCGTGTAAATCGTTGCGGCGAGCAGAAACTCGATACGGTTTTCGAGATCGATGACATAGGCTGCATCGGTAAGAAACCCGTAAGCGTCACCCACTTTATTGAAGATGCGGATGTTCGGCGGAATCAATTGAGCCTTGCCGCCGTACATCAGGAACTTGACATAGCCGTCCGGATACTTTGCTGGGTCTGCATATTCATCCATACCACTTTCGCGTGGCACACCGGACATCGTCTACAGCAGGAGGCGACGATCGTGCGCGGTGAGGGAAACGAGCTTGTGTGGTTTCGCCACGCTACCGTTGCCAAACCATAGACCATGAAAAAGGCGCTGCATCGAAAAGATGCAGCGCCTGGTTTCCTGCGAGTTGCGCCTGCCTAGCCTGCTTTATCGTGCGGCAAATCCTGGATCTCAGGACGCCGGCGACGCTGCGCCTTCGGTGGCAACAGGCTGCGCATCGAATCCAGCTTGCCGAAACACAATAGCCGGTCATCTGCCTGCAGTTTGCGTTCGGATTTTGGATTCGGAATAACCGTCGTACCGCGGTACAAGGTCAACACGTTGATGTCACTGTCTCGCAATTTCGTTTCCGTGATGGTCTTGCCATCGAAATTGGAATCCTTGCGAATATAAATCTCGCTGACGCCATAGCCCTTGCTCACGGTCAGGCGCTGCCTTACATCGATCTCCGGAAAATCCACCCGCGCCGCGATGTACTCGACGACTGCGCCGGCAATATCGAGTTGCGTGCATTTTTCAATGCCCTCAAGACCCGGCGATGAATTGACCTCCATGATCTGCGGTCCTTTCGCGCCTTCGAGCATGTCAACACCAGCGACGCGCAAGCCAAGAATCTGTGCGGCGCGAACTGCCGTTTCGCGGTATTCCTCGCTGAGCTCAACTGCTTCCGCTTTGCCGCCACGGTGCACGTTGCTGCGGAATTCCTGTCCCTGCGCGACACGCCGCATTGCGGCAACCACACGGTCGCCAACAACGAACGCGCGTATATCCTTGCCTTTACTTTCTGCAACAAACTTCTGAATCAGCACATCCTGCTTCTGGCTTTGCAGCAGCTCGATAATTGACTCAGCCGCTTTCAATGATTCTGCGAGCAGCACGCCGATTCCCTGAGTACCCGAGATCAGCTTGATAACAACAGGCGCTCCGCCGACTCTTTCGATAGCAGGCAGCACGTCCTTCTTGTCGCTGACAAACGTGGTGCGCGGAATACCGATCTGGTGCCGGCTCAGAATTTGCAGGCTGCGCAGCTTGTCGCGGGAGTTCGAAATACCGTTTGATGTATTGGCACAAAAAACACCCATCTCTTCGAACTGCCGCACGACGGCTGTGCCGTAGTAGGTAATCGAGGCGCCGATGCGCGGCAGCACAGCATCATAGTGACTCAGATGCTTTTGCCGATAGTAAAGGTCCGGCGCTCCCTGCTGCAGATCAATGGCAAACTTCAAGGTGTTTAACACTTTGACATTGTAGCCGCGTGCCAGTGCTGCTTCTTTGAGTCGGCGTGTGCTGTAGGACTTGGGTCCACACGAGAGAATTGCGAGCTTCATGAGTCTTACCTCTTTGAGAAATCGACGAACTGCTTGCCGGCGCAAGTCGCACCGGCTGTCGCGTTGGCAACGTTACGCGAGACACGTACCCTGAAAAGCAGATTTGGGATGATGGGTGATCAATGATGCTGATCGGTTTTCGCGATGCGATTCTGCTGGGATAGCGCCGCTGATCTGGAATCATTCATTGTGGGCGGGTCGGTCGTTTTGCGCCCGGCTCGCGCTGGCCAGCTTCCGTAAAAAAAGCCCTGATCGCCATAGCCTGCCGTAGGATACCACAGGAGCCTGCCGCCTCGGCCTTGCAGAACAGCCACGGCGTAGCCGCGGGGCACGAAAAATAATCACTGCATTCTGCGCTTCTGCGCTTACTGCCAGGCGCTACTCATTTTCACTGGATTGATGTAGTTTCAATCGCGCAACATCGCAGCTACCTGATATCAAACCTCAAACTGAAAATATGCAAACTCATATGACTGAAATAGTTCGCATCGGCTGCCTTGGTGCCGCGAGAATAACGCCACCTGCGATCGTGGAACCGGCAACCGTGCATGGCGGCGTTGCGCTGCAGTCGATTGCGGCGCGTGACGTAGCGCGTGCGGAGAAGTTTGCAGCTGATCACGGGTTCAAGACGTTTTGTGAAAGTTATGACGAGCTCGTCGCCGATCCGGATGTCGACCTTGTTTATAATGCATTACCGATTAACCTCCATGCCGAATGGACCATTCGTGCACTTGAAGCCGGCAAGCACGTGCTGTGCGAGAAGCCGCTGGCGATGAACGCAGCTGAAGCCACCGCGATGCTTGATGCGGCAGCTGGCAAACGCCTGATCGAAGCGTTGCACTACCGTTATCACCCGACATTTGCTCATTATCTGCGCTGGCTGGCTGAAGGGCGCATCGGCAAACTACGGCGCATCGAAGCAAATTTTTCGGTGCCGATTCCCGACAACAACGGCAAGGAAATTCGCCACCTCCCTGCTACAGGTGGCGGCTCTTTCATGGACCTGGGTTGCTATCCCCTGTCATGGGCCCTGATGTCCACGCAGCAGGAGCCTGAGACAATTGAAGCCGAGGCTATCCTGACCAGTCGCGGTGTCGACGAAAGCATGACGGCGGTTTTGACGTTTGCAGACGGCCTGGAAGCGCATCTCGAATCGAGCATGGCGATGCACTGCAAACAACAAGCCTGGTTAAAGGTGATCGGTGACAAGGGAGAGATTCAGTTCGATAATCCGCTCGCGCCGCAGTCTGGCGCCAAACTGACAATGACTACGAATGACTCGAGAAAGTCCGCGCCGGAAAATCGCGTTTCCACTTATTTTTATCAACTCGACGCCGTGGTGCGTGGCTTGCAAACCGGAGAAC
>JBATFU010000314.1:0-6466 GCA_049665065.1 Woeseia sp.
GCCGTATTCTACGTCGGTAAAAACCGCCTGTACGGACGCTACTGGGGCAGTGACGCCTATTACGATGCGCTGCATTTTGAAACCTGTTATTACCAGGGTATCGAATACTGCATCCAACATGGCCTGCAGTTTTTTGAACCCGGGACGCAGGGCGAGCACAAGATCAGTCGCGGCTTCGTGCCGGTCACAACATGGTCCGCGCACTGGCTGGCCCACGACGCGTTCTTCGATGCAATCGGGCGCTACCTCGACGAGGAGCAAAGACACATCGATCAGTACATTCACGCCGTTGACGAGCACAGTCCCTATCGCCGCACGCCGGGGGCAGACCAGTGAGTGGTGCGGCGCCGGTCAAACTGGTCTGGCTGCGGCCGGAAGACCCGCCGGACGCATTCCCTGATATCGACAGCGCGAGCGTCGAGCCCAATGGCTTGCTTGCCGCCGGCGGTGACCTGTCGCAAGCGCGACTGCTGCAGGCCTATCGACAAGGTATTTTTCCCTGGTTTAGCGATGGCGAACCGATACTGTGGTGGTCGCCCGATCCCCGCTGCGTTTTGCGCCCCGCCGATTATCACCTGGCTCGCCGACTGCGCCGTTCGCTGGCCAGTTCGCCGTTTGAAGTTCGTTTCAACTCCGCTTTTAACGAGGTGGTTGAGGGATGTGCCGGCCAGCGTCTTGGCCAGGATGGCACGTGGATTACGCAAGCTATGGCCGCCGCCTATGCCGCGCTGCATCGCGCCGGCTGGGCGCACAGCGTGGAGGTCTGGCATTCGGGCCATCTGGTCGGCGGCATGTACGGACTCGCCATTGGCCAGGTCTTCTTCGGTGAATCGATGTTCAGCCGCGAAACCAACGCTTCCAAGGTTGCCTTGCTCGCGCTTTGCCGCCACTTGCGGGCACGTGATTTTGCGTTGCTGGACTGCCAGGTGGTGTCCCCGCACCTTTTGACGCTCGGTGCGAGCAGCATGCCGAGGCGAGATTTTCGCAACATTCTGGATATCGCCTGCAGCACACTCACACCACTGCGCGACCTGCCGCAGGCAGCAATTGACGTGAAGTCACTGATTTAACCTCGAATATCCGCTATTTGCGGCACCGCGCGCGTTGCATTGGTGCCCCTGTTTCTGCACAATGCGCGGGCCCAAAACAGTAGAGAAAGGTATTTTGGCAAAAGAAGAAGCACTGCAGATGGAAGGCGTTGTGACCGAGACGCTGCCCAACACGACATTTCGTGTTGAGCTCGAGAATGGTCATATCGTCACCGCCCATATCTCCGGCAAGATGCGCAAGAATTACATTCGCATCCTGACCGGCGACACGGTAACCGTCGAACTCACCCCGTACGATCTCAGCAAGGGTCGCATCGTCTATCGCGGCCGTTAAGACCGGAGCCCGACCCGGGCGCGGTTTTTTGTAAGCAGTTACCTGTCGAGCGCGCGTCAGCTTTCGTGCGTGGGTTGGTGCGTCAATTCGCGACGTGCCGGCTCCGCCTTGAGATTTAGCGTGTCGTCGCTCGCAACCGTAATGTGCACGTGACCGCCTTCTGACAAAGTTCCGAACAGCAGCTCTTCAGCCAGCGGCCGTTTAATGTGCTCCTGGATAATGCGTGCCATCGGGCGGGCTCCCATTTTCGGGTCGTAGCCGCGCTCAGCAATCCAGGCGCGAGCTGCATCGTCGAGCTCCAGCGTGACATTGCTTGCACTCAACTTCGCTTCAAGCTCAACCACCAGCTTGTCAACCACACGCGCGACAGAATGTGCATCGAGCGACGCAAACTGGATGATGGCATCCAGGCGATTGCGAAACTCCGGTGCGAACATCTTGCTTATGATCTCGACGCCATCGCTCGAATGATCCTGCGGCGCAAATCCGACGGAGCGACGGCTCATTTCCTGCGCGCCCGCGTTCGTCGTCATGACCAGCACGATGTTACGAAAATCCGCCTTGCGACCGTTGTTGTCGGTCAGCGTGCCGTGGTCCATCACCTGCAGCAGCAGGTTGAACACTTCCGGATGCGCCTTCTCGATCTCATCGAGCAGGACGACGGCGTGCGGATTCTTTGTCACGGCTTCAGTCAGCAGACCCCCCTGATCAAAACCCACGTACCCGGGCGGTGCGCCGATCAGGCGCGACACGGTATGCCGCTCCATGTACTCGGACATGTCAAAACGAATCAGTTCGACACCGAGGATCATTGCAAGCTGTCGAGTGACCTCGGTTTTACCGACACCCGTGGGCCCGGCAAACAGGAAGGAGCCGATTGGCTTTTCTTCTTCGCCCAGGCCTGAACGCGACATCTTGATCGCCGAACTCAATGCCTCGATGGCCTTGTCCTGGCCAAATATTGTCAGCTTAAGGTCGCGCTCGAGCGTGCGCATCGCGTCTTTATCAGACGACGAAACACTCTTCGGCGGAATCCTGGCCATCTTCGCCACAATATTCTCGACCATCGTCACGGTTACGCTGCCCTCGCGGTCGCTTTCAGGCTTCAGCCGCAGGTTCGCACCGGCTTCGTCGATAACATCGATGGCTTTGTCCGGCAACTGCCGGTCGTTGATGTGCTTGGCGGCAAGCACGGCCGCGGCGCGCAATGCCGCATCGTCATAAACGATGCCGTGATGTTCCTCAAAGCGCGATTTCAGGCCATGCAAAATTGCGATCGTCTCGTCAATGCTCGGCTCTGGTACGTCGATCTTCTGGAAACGACGCGCGAGCGCATGATCTTTTTCAAAGATACCGCGGTATTCGCTGTAGGTTGTGGAACCGATGCAACGCAGCTGACCGTTGGCCAGTACCGGCTTGATCAGGTTGGATGCATCCATGACACCACCGGATGCGGCGCCGGCACCGATAACCGTGTGAATCTCGTCGATGAAGAGAATCGCACCGGGATCGTCTTTGACCTCGGAAATTACCGCCTTCAGGCGCTTCTCGAAATCACCGCGATACTTGGTTCCGGCAATGAGCGCGCCCATATCAAGCGCGTAAATTGTGCTGTCGCGCAGGACTTCCGGCACGCGCTCTTCAGTAATGAGTCGGGCAAGCCCCTCAGCAAGCGCAGTTTTACCAACGCCCGCGTCACCAACATACAGCGGATTGTTTTTGCGGCGGCGGCAGAGAATCTGCACGGTGCGCTCAATTTCCAGGTCCCGCCCAATCAGCGGATCGATTTTGCCTTCGATGGCGAGCTGATTGAGGTTGCTCGCATATTTCGACAGCGCGCTTTCCTCACCGTCAGCTTCACCATCGACAGACGCGCTCTGTTGCTCATCGGGTGCGTCACCCGGCACGCTCGGCATGCCGTGCGAAATGATATTGACGACATCAAGGCGGGTAATGTTCTGTAGTGCAAGAAAGTAAACCGCCTGGGACTGCTTCTCACTAAAAATTGCGACAAGCACGTTGCTGCCCGTGACTTCCTTCTTGCCACTCGACTGCACGTGAAACACCGCGCGCTGCAACACACGCTGGAAACCGAGCGTGGGCTGCACGTCATTCTCATCGTCGCTTGCCATCCGCGGCGTCGCTTCGTCGATAAAATCGGTCAGCTGGCGTCGCAGGTCATTCACATTGGCGTCGCAGGCTTTGAGGATTTCATGCACACGCGGCACGTTCAGCAATGCCAGCAGCAAGTGCTCAACGGTCATGAATTCATGCCGCTTTTCACGTGCGCTCTGGAATGCCTCATTCAGGCAGAATTCAAGTTCGCTGCTTAACATTTGCTGGTTGCTCTCATAGTTCCCTGTGGATCCGGTAGGTGTTTCATACTTCCTCCAGCGTGCACAACAATGGATGTTGCTGCTGCTGGGCGATGGTCATAACCTGCGCGACCTTGGTTTCAGCGATTTCATAACTGTACACGCCGCATACGCCTTTACCTTTGGTATGTACTTCCAGCATTACCCTTGTCGCCGCCGTGCGTTCGAGTCCAAACACCGACTCGAGGATACCGACCACGAATTGCATCGGTGTGTAATCGTCGTTGACCAGAATAACGCGGTACAGCGGCGGCCGCTTGACCTTGGGCCGCGACTCCTCAACCGCCAGGTCCTGGTCGTCAAAGGGCGAAAACTCGTTGTTCTCAGAAGACATAATCACTAATACGTTTCAGTCGTTTGCGACAGTAAGAGCTGCTGCGACGTCAGCACTGCGGCCATTATATATGGGCTGCGCCGTCAGTATTTAAAGGCTGAGTCGCAGTTTTCGCGCAGAATGCTGCCAAATGCCTTAGTCTTGCAGTAATTGAAAAAGTGCGCATAGATGCCTGCAACGTATGGGTTTTTTCGCAAGCGCACTTGTTTGCGGCGGCGTCTAAACCGTATGATCACCACGCTGCGTTTATATAAAGAGAACAGCGCCGCTGTGCCGCGCCGACGTGGCCTCCCAAAGCAATGAAACCCGATATGACAACAAATGCAAAGTGGCTGGATTTCAATAACTTAGATGCCGATCGCCTGATCGCGTCAGCGTCCCGCAGTTTGCCATACTGGGTCACCTTGCTGCTGGTGCTGCTACTGGGCTGGCAGCTGGCACGGCTTGTATGGCTGCTCGTCCCCGGCTCATCGACAGGCGATGCCATTGTGGCGCCGGTTGAAGTCGCGAGCAGGAGTGGCGCTGCCGCCAGTGCGGCTGACGTCCAGGCTATTGCTGCCGCGCATCTCTTCGGCGAGGCTAATGTCATCGACACCCCGGCGGAGCCGGTTGCGCAGGCCGTTGAGGACCTTGAAGAAACCGATCTCAGCCTGACCCTGAAAGGCACCATTGCGGCTGCCCTCGAAGACCAGTCAATCGCAATCATTGCCGACAGTCGCAATGAGGAAAAAATCTACTCGGTGGGTGACTCAGTCACTTCCGGCACGACCCTGCATGCGGTTTACCTCGACAGGGTCGTATTGAATCGCAGCGGCGCACTCGAGGTTCTGAAGCTGCCGAAGGATTTACCGCAATCCCAGGTGCGGCGTACTGCCACCAGGCCGACCCCGACGCGGCGCGCTGCTGCTGCCGCGCCAGAGCGCAGCATTCAGGACGTCGTCGCACAGAACGTCACGAAGCTCGCCGATGTCATTCGCCCCACACCGTATTTCGTGAATGGCCAGCAGCAGGGTTATCGCGTCTATCCGGGCCGCAACCGTCGCCAGTTCGCCGCACTGGGACTGCGTCCGGGCGATCTGATCAAGGACATCGACGGCGCCGCGTTGACCGATCCACAGCAAGCCATGCAAATTTTCCAGAGCCTCGGGACGGCGGAACAGGTTTCAGTTACGGTGGAACGTAACGGCCAGCCGGAAACCCTGGTTCTGAATACCAATCAACTAGAACTCGACGAAGAATAACGGGAATCAGCTTGAATATACGCCGCATCGATGCACCCGCGCCGGGCAGGACTCTTGCAGCCCTGCTCATGGCACTGCTATTCGCCCTGTCCGTCGCGAATGCGCAGCAGCCAACTATCACGCCGAACTACAAGGACGCGGATCTGCGACAGATCGTCGAGGCAGTCGGCGAGGTCACCGGCAAAAATTTCCTGATTGATCCGCGGGTCGACGCCAAGGTAACGATGCTGTCTTCGACGCCGATGTCGCCGGATGCATTTTACGAGGCGTTTCTCGCAATTCTCGAAGTGCACGGTTTCGTGGCGATTCCGTCGGACGACCTGATAAAGATCCTGCCGAATGCCAGTGCGCGTCAGTATCCAAGCTTTGACACGACAACGGGCGCCGGTGCGGATGACATCGTTACCCAGGTGATCCAGGTTCAGAACGTCGGTGCGGCCCAGCTCGTGCCGATTTTGCGGCCGCTGATTCCGCAATACGGGCATCTCGCCGCTCACCCGGGATCAAACATGCTGATCATCTCGGACCGTGCCGCCAACGTGACCCGCATGCTCAGCATTATTCGCCGGATCGACCAGTCGAATGACGAAGACATTGAAGTCGTACCGCTGTCGCATGCGTCGGCGGCAGAAATCGTGCGCGTGCTGACAACGCTGACGCAGACACCGCGCACGGACGGCATGCCGGTAACGACGAGTCTCGTTGCCGATTCACGCACGAACAGCGTGCTGATAGGCGGCGATCGCAGCGAGCGGCTTAGGTTGCGTGCACTGATCGCGCATCTGGATACGCCGCTCGAGGATGGCGGTGACACCAAGGTTCGCTACCTGCGGTACGCGGATGCCGAGGAATTGTCGACCAAACTGCAACAGCATTTCACGGCACAGCTGAGTGGCAATGCGGCAGCTCAGGCCGCGAATTCATCACAACAGGTCAATGTCTGGGCTGACCCGCAGACCAACGCACTTATTGTTATTGCGCCACCCAAGATGATGCGCTCGCTCATGCAAATCGTTGACAAGCTCGACATTCGACGGGCACAGGTTCTTGTAGAGGCAATCATTGTTGAAGTGACCGCTGATAAAGCATCGGAGCTCGGTGTGACCTGGGCTGTCGATGGCAGTGGCAGTAAC
>JBATFU010000315.1:0-2260 GCA_049665065.1 Woeseia sp.
TCATGGTCAACAACATCGAGGATCGCGCGGACAATGCCACGCGCTTCCTGGTTGTCGGCCGCCGGCTGTTAGCTGCGAGCGGCGAGGACAAAACGACGATCCTGGTCTCAACGAGCGACACGACTGGCGCCGGCGTACTTCATAACCTGCTGCAACCGCTGGCCAAACACAGCATCAACATTACGCGCATCGAATCGCGACCCTCCAGGCGAAAAAACTGGGACTACGTTTTTTTCCTCGATCTCGACGGCCATGCCGCCGAAGCACCGCTCGCGGAGGCGCTGGCCGAACTGGAAGGCATCAGTTCACTGTACCGGGTGCTTGGCGCGTATCCGCGTGCGATCCGCCAGTAACTGGCAGCCCATGTACTTCCTGGTCAAACCGTCAGAATTCGGCAGTGGCACGCTGCGCGTGCCTGGCGACAAGTCTATTTCGCACCGCGCGCTGATGTTCGGCGCAATTGCCAATGGCACAACAACGATTACGGGCTTCCTGCCAGGTGACGATTGTCTGGCGACGCTGCACGCGCTGCGCGCGATGGGTGTGCAAATCGAACACGATGGCGCGACCGAGGTGACCGTCCACGGCGTTGGTCTGCACGGATTGAATCCGCCGGCAGGCCCGCTGGATCTTGGTAACTCCGGCACGGCTATGCGCCTGTTCTGCGGCTTGCTGGCCGGCCAGAATTTTGACAGTGAACTCACAGGCGATAGCTCCTTGTCGGCGCGACCCATGGCCCGGGTTATCGACCCGCTGCAGCAGATGGGCGCGCAGATCGCCAGTAACGACGGCCGTCCGCCGTTGCGAATTAGCGGCGGGCAAAGGCTGCAGGGAATCGAATACGCATTGCCGGTGGCCAGTGCCCAGGTGAAATCGGCGCTGTTACTCGCAGGATTGTATGGCGATGGCATCACGACGGTGCAGGAGCCGGCGGTGACGCGCGATCACAGCGAACGCATGTTCATGACGATGGGCGCGAATATCGCGAGCGGGATGGGAGTGATTAGCATCAGCCCGGGGTCCAGGCTCAAGGGCGTGGCTATCGACGTGCCTGCCGATCTCTCTTCGGCCACGTTTCCGCTCCTGGCAGCGCTGCTCGCCAGGGACAGCAGGCTCGTGCTCACGCAGGTAGGCATCAACCCGACGCGCGATGGCGTCTTGAAAATCCTGCGCGCGATGGGTGCCCAAATTCGGGTCAGCAACAAAACCATGCGTGGCGCAGAGCCCGTCGCCGATCTCGAAGTGACGTCCTCGAAACTGCACGGGATCAACGTCGACCCTGCGCTGGTGCCGCTGGCGATTGATGAGTTTCCGGCACTTTTTATTGCTGCCGCCTGTGCTGAGGGCACGACCGAGTTTCGCGGCCTTGCCGAATTGCGCGTCAAGGAGAGCGATCGAATTTCAGCGATGGCGCAGGGCCTCAGCGCATTGGGTATCCAGGTCGAAGAATTGCCGGATGGCGCGCGTATCACGGGCGGCACCTTTAAAGCAGGTACCGTTGACAGCCACGGGGATCATCGGATCGCGATGGCATTTGCCGCCGCTGCAACCATTGCCGAGGGTCCGGTACGCATCGATGACGTGGCCAGCGTCGCGACGTCGTTCCCGCGCTTCGAGCGCACTTTCCGCAATCTCGGCGTCAACATCGTAAAAGAGCGGGGGGCCGAACAATGACAGGCAGGGCGCGCCCGCCCGTCATCGCAATCGATGGCCCCAGCGGCTCTGGCAAGGGCACGATCGCGGGTCGCGTTGCGACGGCGCTCGGCTTTCATTTGCTGGACAGCGGAGCGCTGTACCGCCTGCTGGCCCTGGCGGCTGACCGGGCCGATATCGCGCTTGACGACGAGGCCGGCCTGGCGCGCCTGGCTGGCAAGCTGCCGGTGCGATTCTCTTTGGCCCCCGACGGCACGGAGCAAGTTTGGCTGGCCGACGCAGAGGTCGGCGCTACCATTCGTACCGAGGAGGCCGGCGCCGGCGCATCTGCCGTCGCGGTCCTGCCGGCCGTTCGTGAGGCCCTGCTGGCCCTGCAGCGCGCCTTCCGAAAAGCCCCGGGACTGGTGGCCGACGGGCGTGACATGGGCACCCTGGTTTTCCCCGATGCGGTCCTCAAAGTGTTCCTCACGGCGAGCGCCGAGGAACGCGCGCGCAGGCGTCATAAGCAGTTGAAAGACAAGGGTCTTGGTGGTAGCCTTGCCGCCCTTTCGCGGGACATTGAGGATCGTGACAGGCGGGATTCCGAGCGTTCGGTTGCCCCGTTACG
>JBATFU010000316.1:0-4353 GCA_049665065.1 Woeseia sp.
GGTAACTCGCATAGGCCGCATGCATCCCGAGGATATTCAGCTGCCCGGTTTTGCGGTCGTCGATCAGCGTGATCAGATCCGGATGCGCGTAGCCGAAACCAACGCGCAGGCCGGCGAGCCCGTGAATCTTCGATGCGGTGCGCGAGACAAGAATATTGCGGTGACCGTCCCGTACGAGCGGCATCATTGAGCTGTAGTCTGGATTATCCACGAACTCGTGATACGCCTCGTCGACAAATACCAGGCGGTCCTGCGATACCGCTAATACAAAGTCGCGCAGCGCATCTTTCTCGACAATGGTTGGCAGCGGATTGTTGGGGTTTACGAGGTATACGAGTTTTGTGTCCGGGCGGATCGCTGCAGCCATCGCTTCAAGATCGAGCGTCAGGTCGTCGCGCACCGGCACACGGATAATGGTCGAGCCGGCGCGTTCGGCATAGCGCACAAGATCCTGGTAGGTGGGTTCGGCGCAAACGATGGAGCCTGACTCCATGCTGGCGATCATGCCCGCGGTGCGCAGGATCTCACCGGAGCCCGAGCCTATCGCGATGTGATCACCAGGTACCTGTTCCAGCCGCGACATCAGCTCCAGCATCTCGTCGCGGATACCGCCGTACTGGTTGGACTTGTCCAGGGCATTGTTGATGGCCTGCAGCGCAACGCGCGACGGACCCCAGGGGTTTTCGTTGGTGCCGGCGCGGATCAGATGGTCCGGCCGTGCCAGCATGCCAGCTGCGGTTTCTCCGGCAGAAGATGTCCCGGTTATTGCGCAGCCGGGCAGCAGCCCCGCACCCAATAACGCCCCGCCGCTCGCCAGTAACTGGCGTCTTGTCATTCCCGGCATGGTGCCCCCCCCGGAT
This sequence comes from Woeseia sp., assembly GCA_049665065.1. Classification (GTDB taxonomy): domain Bacteria; phylum Pseudomonadota; class Gammaproteobacteria; order Steroidobacterales; family Woeseiaceae; genus Woeseia. The sequence goes on from JBATFU010000316.1 coordinate 861, forward strand.
CGTTTTGGTCGTGGCGGTTGCCACGATTGGCCGACGTTAATCGCTGTGCGGCAATGATTCAACACTGCGGCTATTAATTGACGGGTCACTGCCCCGCCACAGAGTTTTGCACTGCCGGCCGATGGTCAGGTAAACGGCGGTAACAGATTGACGTTTTACTGTCGCCGTCTGTCGCTTGCGGTACTGGCCTGCCCGCGCGGTCCGTCTTGCCGGACCGGGTCGCTCGGAAAACGTCGAAAGTGTGCGTGCTTGTGCCGCGCTGCGTCATCTGGCGCCGTCAGCATTATGGAAAATTTGTGACGCAGTTGCGCCCTATTTAGTAAGCGAGTGGCTACGATTACTGGTCAAGATGCGGCGCATGAGGTGGCGCCACCAGGGGTCAGGAGGCCCCATTCTGGAGCAGTAGATGGAAGGCCCTTACATACAAGAGCTTTCGAATCCGGGTGCGGGATTGAAGTTCCGTAATGCCCGGGTCGAAAGCGAATACCAGGTTTATGCCGCGCGACGCCACACCAGCGAGCTGCGTCTGCAGATTCTGATGGCCGGCTTTATGATATGCGCCGTCTGTTTGCTCGACTTTGCGTACCTTGAACCTGTGTTTGCAAAAACATCGATCATTTTGCGACTGGGTGTCATGCTGCCGCCGATAATTTTGCTGGCGACGCTGAACGAATTAGCAAACGGCAGACGGTTTCTGCAATCTGTCGCTGTAGTGGTTGCCCTGGCGATCGGTCTCACGTCGCTCGCAATCGGTGCCGTAGCCGCCGAGTATGGCGCCCCACAAAATTTTGGCGAGTACCTCGTCGTTACTGTGTTTGTCTATTTCTTTCTCGGACTGCGCGTGCCGCTTGCAATATCGACTGGCACTGTCCTCTTTGTCGTGTACGTATTCGCCGCCGAGTACCGTGATGCGGATTCCGCCACAACGGCATACAACATGTTGTTCTTGTTGTTCCTGAACATTGCCGGCGCATTCGGTTGCTACCAACTGTCCAGAGCGCGCCGTTCCGTTTTCCTCGAAGAACGCGTACTGAAATACCAGGCAAATCACGATGCCCTGACCGGACTGCCGAATCGGCGCGCCTTCGATTCCCTGCTGCAGAGCGCCTGGGACAATGCAAAGGAAATGCAAAAACCGCTGGCAGTCCTGATGATGGACATTGATCACTTCAAGAACTACAACGATATCTATGGTCACCAGGCAGGCGACCACGCAATCGCAGCTGTCGGCGGCATCCTCGCGAAAGCATTGCAGCGGCCCCAGGATTTTGCGGCACGCTACGGTGGCGAAGAATTCGTGATTTTGTTGTTCGACTCAACGAAGGAATACGCCATGTCGCTTGCCGAGCGCATTCGAGAAGAGGTGCTGGCAAAGAATATTGAGCACAAATCTTCAACTGCCGCACGCTGCGTCACGCTGAGCATAGGCTTTGCATACCTGAATCCGGCGCAAAGCAGCCGTAGCATGCAGGGCTTTGTACAAATGGCTGACGAGGCACTGTATTCAGCGAAGGAGCAGGGTCGGAACTGCGTCGTGGACGCGGATCTTTCTGTATTCGCCACGTCAACCGGTCTGTTCCGGGTCAGCAAACTCGACGAGGATGGTGGCCTGGACGAAGCGCTCGAGGCAACCGGCAAGACCTAGACTTATTGCAGGGTCATACGAGCATATGGCTTTCGTCGATAGTCCGGGCACGTTCTTTCGCCGCGTGGCGAATATGCTCGTAAAGACTTTCAAAATTCGCCACGACGGTTGAGCCGAACAAGGGATCTTCGACCTCGTCAAACTCATCGACGGTCAGGAACTGGTGCCCTTCCCGCGCCATTTTCAGGCAGCGCCGAAACAGATCGAGTTCCTCCCACTGCATGTGACCGCGCAACGTATGCACGTAGCGCAGCGCATCGCTAACCACGTTTTTTCGCTCGATCACGACACCGGCGCTAATCGCCGCCAGCTTGTCACGCACCGCGCGACCCGCGTCGGCCAGGTGCCGGTGATCCATCGAGATGCGCTGGAAGCCCTGACTGAGATCCGGTCGGACCCTGCGGATTTCTTCGTAGAGCAGGTCTTCCTTCGGGTGGTGCACGGCGTCGGGATAGGTGGTCATGTACTGCAGGATATCGTGCAGCATTTCATAGTCGGGTTCGTTGCCCTCGAACAGGGTGCTGGCTTCGCGTTCCAGCAGGTCGAGCAACAGCCGCATGTTGTTGTGATCCTGGCGGAGCTCCTTCACGATCTCTGCAACGTCGTTGCTCATGTCTTGCTCCTGGGTAGATCGACGGTACTGTGATGCTGAACCTCGCGGCGATGGAGAACCATGCGCAAAAGTACGTATAGGGGTCGTGAAATTTGCGGGATCTGCTGCAACAAAACAGCGGTACGCTTGGGAATCCAAGCCACGCAACGCGTGTGACACGGCCTTGCAAATTGCCTGCAGTCAGCGTTTGGCCGGCATGTGTTGCACCGCATCGCAGCTCTGCGGCACCGCCAAAGCTATTTGGCGTCGGGAAGCCTGCGGCCGTCAGTGCTGAAGCGGCGGCGAATCCAGGTATCCGACTGGCGCAGATTAAAAACCAATCGATGCCATTGCCAGGTGGTCTTTAACCAGCTGCGGCGCAAGCGGGTGAGCAAGGTCTTCGGACATTTTTCGCGGCCACTGATAACCGAGTCATAGCTAAGGTCGCTACTGCTGACGGTGTACGGCGTCAGGCAATACATCGGGTTGTTGAACTGCCAGACATGTTTCATCACGACATCGACCGGCGCGCGAAACACCCGATGCAAATCCAGCAGGCGCCGCGCGATTTTCGGCGAGATCGCGTAGCACAGGGTGCAGTGTGGCGTTTTCGTGTAACGCTCCAGCTGGAACTGGCCGAACGGCATCACGGCCTGGGCCGCGCCGCGGCGTTCGTCCTGCAGGCGTACGAGCCCAAGTTCGTCAATCAGTGTTTCAGCCGCCTCGACCGCCGCGCTGAATGCGGGCGTCAACAAGAAGTCATCTTCCATGACCAGTAACGCGCGATTCGCGTCAACGCAGCGTTGCCACAGTGCCTTGTGGCTCGCGAAGCAGCCGATCTCACCCTGCGTGTACCTGCGTCCCGTGTGCAGGATAAAAGCGTAGTCATCCAGCGAGTCAAACAACGCGGCGCCCCGCTCGCCATTCAGGGCATCGAAAATGTCGAAAGTGATGTTTTGCTTGTTGAGTTGGGCGCAGGCCTCTGCCCGGCGTACGGTGTCCTTGGCGAGACTGATCATGTGAATTGGCAGCATTAGTATCCGGCGGAAGTCTTGTAGACACGCTGGGGCTGGCGTAATGAACCGGCTGTTAATGGCGTTCGTAGCCGGAATCGTACCGGCACGACCTTACGGTCAACGGATTTGGCTGCATCTAATCGCGCAAATTAGCACAATTTTCAGCATAAAATAACCGTTTAATTCAGCGAGTTGCGTGATCGGTAAAAGGGTAACGGCGCGCTGCCATGAATTTGTTGT
>JBATFU010000317.1:0-7188 GCA_049665065.1 Woeseia sp.
GTTTCATAGTTCCGGTGATCGAAGCCGGGACCGACGCTTTCTTCCTTGATCAGGCGCTGCTCGCGCGATGCCATGTTGTACTCGAATGTCGATTCCGGCGTGGACATCGATTCGTAGGCGTAGCGCAGCCATTCGGTATCAAACGTTACGTTGCCGTAGGTATAGGCAGAGAATACCTGCTCGTCGAAAGCGATCGAGTGGCGCGCGCCGCTGCTGCGATCAAGCACTTCAAGATGCACCACGCCGTTGACGAGCGTGGACAACACCAGGTAGTCACGGAATACATCGATGCCCTCAATAAATACATCGTCGCGATGCGCGACGACTTCCTGCCATTGATCGCGGGCCGGGTTGTCCAATGGCGCCTCAAAGATTCGAAAGTTGGTCGCGCCATCGTTGGACATGATGTAGAAACGGTCGCCACCGTCGGTAACGTAGTATTCGTGCTCGCCGGAGCGCGGCAGAAACAGCTTCGGTTCGGCCAGCGGCTCGCTAGCCGGCAGGTAGCGTACTTCTGTTGACAGCGTCGAGGCGCTGACGAGCATCAGGGTTCTGGATGACAGCGATTTTTCTACCCACAGGTAGTTCGTCTCGTCATCTTCCTGATAGACGAGTTTCTTGTCGTCACCGCCGAGCGTATGGGTCCATACCTGGAAACTGCGCAGCGTATCCGGGTCCTGCCGCGTATACAGGATCGTCTGGCTGTCGTTGGCCCATTCGTAGTTGCTGGTCACGTTCTCGATTTGGTCCGGCAGCATCTCGCCGGTTTCCAGATCAATGAACTGAATACTGAAGAAACGCCGTCCCTGGGTGTCGACAGCGAAGGCGGCAAGCTTGTGATCGGGACTGACTTCGAAATTGCTGACCGCAAAATACGCGGCATCGCCGGCGATCCTGTTTACGTCGAGCAGGATTTGTTCGTCAGCATCCAGAGATTCGAGCTTGCGGCAGTAAATCGGATACTCGCTGCCCTCTTCATAGCGGTGGTAATACCAGTAGCTGCCATCGCGATACGGCGCAGAGACATCGTCTGCCGGAATGCGCCGTTTCATTTCTTCTATGAGTGTCTGCTGCAAGCGCTCAGTCGGTGCCATTGCCTTCTGCGCCCAGCTATTCTGCTTCTCGAGCCACGCGACGACCTTGGGGTCATCGCGATCATTCATCCAGAAGTATTCATCAACGCGCACGTCGCCGTGCCGCTCTATTTCCTGGGAAATCTTTTCGGCCATAGGGAACTCATCATGTTTACTACTGCAGCCACCACCGGCGCAGAAGAGGATCACGATCAGCAACAGTTTGCGCATGACGGTGGCTTCCTTTGTGAACGTGCGCATTATCGCCGCTTTAGCGGCAAATTACAGGGATTGACTTATGCCCAAGTGGCTGGCTGTCATTCTGTGGAATAATGCCCTGCGCGCCTCTGCCCGGCCGGCACCGCGCATTAGGGGCGCACGGTCGGGCACTGATTGACTCGAAAGCACAAGGATGCAGCATGACAAGCGGAACAGGCAGCCAGGCACCGCAACTACTGCGCAATATCGGTTTTTTCGGCATCGCATTCGTGGCGCTAAACGGCGTCATCGGTGCCGGCATTTTCGCACTGCCCGCCGCCATCACGGCCCGCGCCGGCGCCTTGAGTCCCTGGTTGTTTCTCATTATCGGCGCGCTGGTTATTACGATCGTTCTGACCTTTGCCGAGCTTGCCAGTTATTTTCGCAATACCGGCGGGCCGATCCTCTACGCAACGCAGGCTTTCGGCAAGCTGACAGGCTTCAGCACCGGCTGGATCCTGTTCCTCAGTCGCGTCACCGCGTACGCCGCGAACATGACGGTTATGGCCAAGTACCTCGGTGCGGTCGTGCCGTTCTTCGCTACGGAATGGGGACGCGCGCTGCTGATCATCGGCGTGGGCGGCGGTCTGACCTGGGCGAACTACGTCGGTGTCAGGGACGGCGTCCGCACGCTCGGGGTCCTGACCTTCCTCAAACTGGTGCCGATTGTGCTGCTGATCCTGTTAGGCCTGCCTTTCGTAACCGCCGACACACTGCTGCCAGCCGACCTGCCAACTATCGATGACCTCGGTGGCACAACCCTGCTGCTGATCTACGCTTACGTCGGCTTCGAATCCACGACCATCATATCCGGTGAAGCCAAAAACCCGACGCGCGCACTGCCAATGGCACTCGTGTCTACAGTTATCCTGATCGCGGTGTTGTACTTCCTCATCGTGCTCGTTTACATCTCCGTATTGCCGGAGGCCACCAGCTCGCAGACGCTCATCGACGTTGGCCGCGAGCTCGCGGGACCGGTCGGCGCTTTGGCCATCACTGTCGCTGCAGTATTTTCGATTGGCGGCAACCTCGCCAGCATCATGCTCGCAGTGCCACGCTTGACCTTCGCCCTGTCAGAGCAGCGGTTGCTGCCTGGCTGGTTCGGTGCTGTGCATGCGCGCTACGCCACGCCGGGCAATTCGATTCTTTTTCTTGGCGCGCTCGGTGTTGCGTTTGCATTGACCGGTACGTTCGCGAAACTCGCGGTGGCAAGTTCGCTGATGCGTTTGATTTGTTACGTCGTGTGTATCGCCGCGCTGCCGGCTGTGCGGCGCCACGCCGATGCAGCGGCACATGCCGCGGCTTTCAAGCTGAAAGGTGGCTACCTGATTCCCGCGATCGCGCTGTCGCTGTGCATCTGGATCATGCTGCAATCCGCGAGTGATGCCTGGCTGATGACAGGCCTGTTGCTGCTTGTCGGCCTGGGCCTCTACTGGCTGACCGGGCGCGAGTCCCTGACGAACAGGCAGCCATAAGAAAAGCCGCCGCAGGAAGACCAGGCTCCCCGCGGCGGCGACAACCTTTCCGTTACTGGTCTTTTACGGCTTCCAGCGCTTTAAGTCGGGCCGCTTCGAATTCATCGCCGGCGTTCCAGCGCGGCATCTCGTCCGCAATCGCAATCGACAGGCCCGTCCAGAAACCCAGACGCGCGTCTTCGATCATGCCGTCAAAATTCCAGGTATCGTCATATTCGTCGCTCGGCTGGTGGTAATTGACCTCGGTGTAATGATCCTGCTGCTCCCTGCCCCAGCCTTCCGGGCGATCAACAAAGTCTGTGCCGCTATCGAGATACAGCGCCGGCACACCGATCTTTGCAAAGCTGAATTGATCGGATCTGTAGAAATAGCCGCGATCGGAGAACTGGTCCGGCTTCACGACACGATTCTGTGTGGCAGCAATCGAGGTAACGATATCGTCAATGGTGGACTTGCCGAGACCGATAAATGTCAGGTCGTGCGTATGACCCCAGATGTTACCGCCGTCATAGTTGATGTTCGCCGCAATCTTGCCGGGTGGAAACGTCGGGTTGGCAGCGTAATACATGGAGCCCAGCAAGCCCTGCTCTTCGGCGGCAACGAATGCAAACAAAATCGAGCGCCGCGGCGGCGATGGCAGCGCCTTTATCGCGCCGGCAATGGCGAGCAGTTGTGCAACGCCAGCCGCATTGTCCATGGCACCGTTATAGATTGTGTCGCCAGCCGCGTTCGGCGTACCGATTCCGAGATGATCATGATGTGCCGTGTAGATCACGGCCTCGTCCTTGAGTTCCGGATCGCCACCCGGCAACAGGCCGAGCACGTTCGCGGTTTCGACACTGGTCAGGCCGACATCCATCCCCAGCGACGTTGTGACACCGAGAGCGACCGGTTCGAAATCGCGATTGTCGGCAGCCTCACGCAGGGCATCGAGATCGTGACCACCCAATTCGAATAACGCACGCGCCGCGTCCTCGGTGACCCAGGCTTCGATTTGTGACCTTGGCTCGTCGCCTGCTGGCAACTCGAACTGCTCGCCGGTCCAGGATGTCTGCACCACCTGGAACGGGTAGCCGGCCGAGGGCGTCGTATGAATGATGATCGCGCCGACCGCGCCCTGGCGGGCCGCGCTTTCGTACTTGTAGCCCCAGCGACCGTAGTACAGGCGGGTTTCGCCCGCGAACAGCTCCGGATCCCAGGATGGATCGTTGTTCATGATGACGGCCACCTTGCCGGTCAGATCCATGCCCTTGAAGTCATCCCACTGGTACTCGGGAGCTGTAATGCCGTAGCCGACAAACACGAGCTCGGCTTCCTTCACTTCCGCACGATCTTTTTGCACGCCGCTGCCAACAATGAACTGGTCCCATTGCTTCAAGGTGAGCGACTTGTCGCCCGCCGCGAAGCTCCAGCTCGGCGGCTGTTCAGCCGTGACGCCGATCAGGCTGAAGGTTTGCTCCCAGCCGCCGTCTGCGGCGCCGGGTTCGAGCCCAATCGCCTGCAGCTGCTTGACAATGTATTCACGCGCCATGCGGTCGCCGCGACTGCCGGGCCCGCGGCCTTCATAGGCATCGCTGGACAACTCGATGATGTGTTTCCGCATGGAGTCAGCGGTGATCAGTGCGGCAGCCTGTTCGGCAGCTCCATTCGCGCCGGTAGCGGCCGGGGCTACATCGGTACTTGATTCCTTGCCGCCGCAGGCAACGAGGGTAAGGCAACAGGCGGTCACAAAAAGCGTCTTGTAAATGGAAGTCACAACTAACCTCAGGGGCTTTGATGGGGCCGCTACCTTAGCATGCAAAGTAACGCAATTGCAGTTGCTTTCTGAGGCGAGAACAAACCTGAGGTATTACTAATAATTTATTGTTTTTATTCGAATATCTCTGCCAGGAAGTTCTGCATACTGCACCACGCGCGACGCTCCGCGCGGGGCCGGTACTGCAGGCCGTTTGCCGGGTCATTGGCAAGAGGGTTCGTAAACGCGTGCAGCGTCTTGCCGTAGGCGTGCAGCTGCCAGTCGGCCCCTGCCGAGCTTAGTTCCCGTGACAGCGCCAGCACCTCGTCGGGCGTCGCCATCGGGTCGTCCCAGCCGTGTAACAGCAAAATGCGCGCCCTGATATCAGCGGCAGCCGGGGTCGCCGGCTTGCTCAGCAGACCGTGAAAGCTGACAACGCCCGCAAGGTCTGCACCGCTGCGCGCGAGGTCGAGCATGCACAGCCCCCCGAAACAAAAGCCGATTCCTGCCACACGTTGATCGTCGACTTCGGGTACCGCGCGCAATGCCGCCAGCGCTGCCTGCAGCCGGCGCTGCAGCAGCGCACGATCATCCATAAAGGGCTGCATCAATTTTGCGTTCTCAGTGGGATTCGTACCGAGCTGCCCCCTGCCATAGACATCGAGCGCAAATCCGACGTAGCCGAGGCTCGCCAGGGCAAGGGCCTTTTTGTCCTCGAATTCGCTGCGCCCGCGCCAGGCATGTGCGACAAGCACGCCAGGTTGCTGCACGGCGATGCTGTCGTCCCACGCAACGGTGGCGCGCAGTGTCGCGTCACCCTCGTGATAATCGAGGTGTCTGGTTTGCAAGGTCACTGCGTGGCTCCTGTCAGGCAACAGGAGAAGATGCTAGCAAACAGGCTGCCCGCTAGTCTTGCGGAAGGCGCAATCCTGCGTGTTGCGACAGCCAGCTTTGCGCTTCGCGGCGTGCGGCGAGGATATCTTCGGGGGCCAGTGACTGTGCGAAGCGTTCGAGATTCTGTTTACCGGACTCGTTGCCAAGGAGTTCCGCGATGTAGAACCACTTGTACGCTTCGCGCTTGTCCTGTTCACCACCTGCACCGGAAAAATACAGGGCACCAAGATTGTTTTGTGCGACAGGATTACCCTGCTCCGCTGCAAGCCGGTACCAGTGCAGCGCGGCCGCCTTGTCCTGCGTGACCCCCTCGCCGTTGTCGTACATTGTGCCGAGGTTGTTCTGCGCGTCATGATTGCCCTGCTCAGCGGCGCGGCGATACCAGAACACTGCGAGAGCGTTGTCTTCCGGCGTGCCCACACCGTCATCAAGCATCAGCGCGGCTGCGTATTGCGCGTGCGCCGAACCGGCCACAGCTGCTCGCAGGTACCATTTCAGCGCCGCTGCGAGGTCGATCTCCGCGCCTTCGCCGGACTCCAGCATCACCGCAAGATTCACCTGTCCGCCGACATGGCCCTGCTCAGCGGCGGCGCGGTACCAGCGCAGGGCCTCGCCATTGTCCTCGGGAATGCCCTGGCCGATGTCGTACATGATGCCAAGTTTGAACTGCGCGCCGAGATGACCGCGCGCGGCAGCCTGGTGGTACCAGCGTGCGGCTTCCCATTCATCGCTCGCCAGGCCGGGGTCACTTTCATAGACCCTTGCTATCGCATAAAGGGCGTCAAGATCGCCGGCCGCTGCTGCCTGCCGGTACCAGGAGAGCGCAAGGGATTTGTCCGCTGCGACACCGTCGCCAACATCAAAGATATAGCCGAGATTGAACTGGGCAGGCGCGTAACCCTGCTCCGCACTGAGCTTGTACCATTCAATCGCACGGGCCGGGTCCCGCGGTGTGCCCTCGCCACGCCCGTACATCAGGCCGAGGTTGAACTGCGCTTCTTCGTCTGCCATCGCAGCCGCCGCTTCGTACCAGCGAATTGCCGCCGCATTATCTTCTTCAACACCTTCGCCAAAATCGAAGATCGTGGCCATCGCAAACTGCGAGGAAATATCGCCTTCCTCGGCTGGTGCGCGATACCAGTGCAATGCCATTTCTTTATCGGTTTCAACACCGAGCCCGTCGTCGTACATCAATGCAACGTTGTACATCGCATTGAGGTCGCCGGCTTCGGCAAGCGGCAACCAGGCCTGCATGGCATCGGGATAATTGCCGCTGCTGAACGCCTCAAGGCCGCGCTGAAAAGCGCCGGGCTCCTCACCGTGAGCCGGTGAAGCAAGGAATGCTGCCAGAATTATCAGGGCTGACGCTTTCACGAGTGATGGCACCGTCGCCGCGGCACCGCACCTCTCAGTTAAAGTTTGACAGCCTTAACTTACTGAGAGGCTCGCTTGAAAACCATGAACCAGTCGACACCGCCGCCGGCGAAAAGCGTGCAGACGTCAGGTTTCAGGCAATATACGGCGTATGCCGACTGAAGGGCTTCGCGATCAGCAGCTGCACATTGCCAATAGCGCGCTCGATAAAGGCGCCTTCGCAGTAGCCGAGGTAGTACTTCCAGAGCCGCAGGAAGTCATCGGAATAGCCAAGCTTCCTGACTGTTTCGAGTCTTGCCAGGAAACGATCGCGCCAGTGCTGCAGCGTGGTTGCGTAGTGTGGCCCGATATCTTCGGCGTGCACGATACGCATGTCGCT
>JBATFU010000318.1:0-3189 GCA_049665065.1 Woeseia sp.
ATGCGGCAGTTTTCACGCCAAATCCTTGGACAAACTGGTCCAAAACTCCGAAAAAGCGCTTTTTTTGTAACCGTGCGGCAGCAAGTGCCGGTAAGATTCGACCATCTGTAAAGTGGCGGCGCCCATAAAAACTAGATTTCGCCGTCTTGGGAGGACAGATTGCGCATTGCTTTGCTCGAAGACGACCCGGATCAGGTCGGCATCTTCACCCTATGGCTGCAGCACGCAGAACACTCGGTAAAATCATTTGGCACCGCCGCGGATTTTCTGCGAGCCGTGCGTCGCGACAGCTACGACCTGTACCTGCTGGACTGGATGCTGCCGGACCTGAGCGGCATCGATGTGCTCCAGAAGCTGCGCCGTGAAATGCAGGACTTCACTCCAGTGCTCATCGCGACTGCGAAAGACCGTGAGAGAAATGTTGTCGAAGCCCTCGAGGCCGGGGCTGACGATTACCTCGTAAAGCCTTTGCGCCAGCACGAGATGATGGCGCGGGTCAGCGCGCTCGCGCGGCGCGCCGCCGGCGGTCGTACGCAACAGGAGTCCGTTAACGCTGACCCCTACCAGCTCGACATGGCCAACAAACGCATGGTGCTTAACGACGCAGAAGTCAGTCTGACCAGCCGCGAATTCGATCTCGCGGCATTTTTTTTCCGCAATGCCGGACGCGCAGTGTCGCGTGCACATATTCTCGAGGCGATCTGGGGCATTGACAATGCAGAGGTATCAACGCGCACGGTCGATACGCACATCAGTCGCCTGCGCAAGAAAATGCACCTGAATGAATCCAACGGCTGGAAACTCTCCGCCATTTACCAGCACGGCTATCGCCTTGAGAAAGCGGATGCCTTGCCAGACCCATCATCGGAGGCAAATTGACCATGCCTAAGAAAGCCAGCTCGGGAAGCAAAAATTCCACGGACGCACTCGTTGAGGCGGATGCCAACGTCGACAAGATTCGCGACATCCTGTTCGGTGGCCAGATGCGCGACTACGAGAAGCGCTTCGCGAGTCTCGAGAAACGCCTGTCGGACAGCATCGAGCGTGCCTCCCGGGATATGCAAAAACAGGTGGAACGCCTGGATCACTTCACTCGACGGGAATTCGAAAAGCTTGCCGAACAGCTGCAAGCGGAACGCAAGGAGCGCACGGCCGAAGGCAAGAAGTCTGTTACCGAATTCAACGAATATGCGGACCAGGTCGAAGGCTGGTTTGCCGAGGTCGAAGAACGCCTGTCCGAAGAAGCCAAAGACATTCGCGAATCGCTGCACGAACAGCACAATGACGTTGCCGGGCAGTTGCAGAAGGTGCAGGGCGAATTGCAGGAAGAGTTCAGCCGTGAAACCGCCGAACTCGCCAACCAGAAAGTCGCGCGCGAAGATCTCGCTGCGCTGTTCACAGAACTGGCCATGCGCCTCAACAAGGATTTCAAGCTGCCGAAGGCCTGAGGTCACGGTCCGGTAGCCTACGCCTGTGAGCGATCTAGATGACTTGAAAACGCTGCTGTTTGGCGCCGAGAAAGAGGTTCTCGATTCCATCCAGCAACGCGTGCAATTGCCCGAGGCGCGGGCGGCCGACGTTGCCGCCGTATTGCCCGAGGCGATTCGCCTGCGACATCGGGAAGATGGCGAACTTGTCGAAGCGCTGCGAGAACCCGTTGGTCGCTGCATGCGCGATTCGATTCGCAAGTCTCCGGAAGAATTCGCCGACGCGCTCTACCCGGTTATGGGACCTGCGATTCGCAAGTCCATTGCGCACGCCCTGAAGGCCTTCTCAGACCAGATCAACCGTACTCTTGAGCATAGTCTGTCAGTAAAGGGACTACGCTGGCGGATGCAGGCGGCGCGCGCCGGCATTCCGTTTTCGAGCTACGTTATTCAGCAGTCGCTGCTGTACCGGGTCGAACAGGCTTACCTGATCAGCCGCGAGAACGGCCTGTTGATCAGTCATGTGCATCACGATGCCTCGCGCATCAAGGACAGTGATGCAGTCTCCGCAATGTTTACGGCCATCCAGGATTTCGTTAAAGAATCCTTTTCGCCGGATCGCAGCGGTCGCCTCGAAACAGCAGACATGGGCGAGTTTACGCTGTGGGCCGTGCACGGCCCTCACGCCCTGCTTGTCTGTGTCATCCGCGGTGTGCCACCGCGCGCATTGCGCAATGACTTGAGTCGCGTACTCGAGCGCCTGCATTTTCGCTTTGGCGAGGCGCTCCGCGAGTACCAGGGAGACACTTCCACGGTCAGCGGTATCGAAGAAGAGCTGCAGCGCTGCCTGTTATTCGAGGCCACAAAACCGGTTGCCGGCGACAAGAAGAAACTGAACTGGCCGCTGATTATCGTCGGTGGGCTTGTCATTGCTGCATGCTGCTATGCAATGTGGGTCGGCTGGCAACATGCCCAGCAGCGCTCGCGCCTGGAAGCCACCCTCGCCACCACGCCCGGTATTTACGTTGCGCAGATTGAAGAAGACGACGGCCGCTACATTTTGCAGGGACTCCGCGATCCACTCGCCGAGGATTTGCCGGCGATCGCCGAGCGCGCCGGGCTTCTGCCGGATCAGCTGCGCAGCGAGCTGCGCCCCTATCGCTCACTCGATGCCGACATCGTATTGCGGCGCATACGCACACTGCTTGAGCCCGAAGCAGGGATAAACATTGCACTCATCGATGGCGCAATCGTCGTAAGCGGCACGGCGAGTCCGCGCTGGGTTGCGGGCGCTCGCCAGCAAGCGGCAACGCTCGATCTCGGCTGGCCTGTGACGTTCGAAAATATTCAATTCGCCGGATGGCAGCCGCTCGTCGAACGCGCCAGTGCGCTTGACGGCGCAACTTTCTACTTTGCAAACAATGCCGAGCTGGCGTCCGAGTCTGTGGCGCGACTCGCAACGTTTGGCGAAAACCTGCGTCAGCTCGCGGCCGACGCACATGATGTCGGCGCTACCCTGCAAGTGCAGATCACCGGTCATACCGACGGTATTGGCAGCCGATCTTTCAATGATCGTCTTGCGAATGATCGCGCAGCTGTCGTCTTTGGCGCGTTACGCAATGCAGGTGTGGAGCCATCACTGCTGGCAACCGGCACCAGTATTCCGCGCAGCACTGATGCAGACGCTGACCCGCAACAGCGCCGTTCGATCGTCAAGATTACGCTGACGCCACCCGGGCCATGACGGCACTAACGGCCAAGA
>JBATFU010000319.1:0-15945 GCA_049665065.1 Woeseia sp.
TACCGGACCAGCTGGCATTTCAAACGCCTCACCCGTGAGGTAAGCGCCGTATAGAGCCTGCTTATAGCGAGTATCGAAATCGCGACTGTCGAATACGTAGTCGCGCTCAGCCTGCGTCGCAAAATCGCCGACGACACCTTCGTACAGAGACGGTGCAAACATGTTGAGCGGTACACAAGGCGTACCCACTGCGATGCTGCTGTTGGGGTCCGAGAAACTGCCGTCCGGTATGCCGTCATTATCCGCGTCATCGCCGCAAACAACCGTGCCGTTTACAAGCTGCGACGTAGAGGTGGAGGCATCCAGCAGGTCGCCACGAACACCCTTACGGCTGGCAACACCCTTTGACTCGGTAAAGGCCGCGTAGACTTCAAAGGACCAGTTGTCAAAGCTGCCAATATCAAGTTGAGGCAGATCACCACGCAGACCAGCAACGATGCGCGTCTGCTCAACGTCGGCATTAACCTCCGTACGGTCACCATTGACGGACACAATCGGGCGTGCCGTTAAAGGTCCGCTGTCGCCGCCAGTTTGATCACAACTGCCCCCAGTCCCCGGGTCACAGCCGAACGCGTCAAACACTTGCGCCCGGAAGTTGGGGTTGTTCATCAACGAGTCGTAAGCAAGGCCGCAATCTACGCCGTTAAGACCATTCGGATTACACGGATTGTAGGGGTTGTTGGCCGAAACAAACGGGAACAACTGATACGCGCCGGCGTCCGCAAACGTATTGCGCTTGTTGTACTGCGCTTCGAAGAACGGGGTGAGGTTCATGTTGCCGGACAGCGTGTACTCACCGTAGGCCATGACGCTCGTACGATCGAATTCCGGAAACAGGTGCGCTTCCTGGGTGCGGCCGTTCAGGTCATGGTTGCGGTAATTAATGTCTGGCGCGCCATCGCCATTAGCGTCGACAGCAAAACCGAACAACTCGGATTCGGAGAAATTCGGGATACCGGTGTTCGAATTGTTTGGCGAGTAGTAGACGCTGCCGAAGCGACCGGCGGACATTCGTCCAGCCAGTGAGCCCAGCCGGCATTCATCCCATTCCATGCCGTAAACCGTTGGATAGTAAACGTCCTGAAAGCGAACTTCGCCGGATTCAGTGCGTTCCGCATGCTGCTCGCAGCCTGCCGTCCAGCGGCGATCGTCCATCGTGACCGCTTCGCGATCTTCGTATTCAACGCCGACTGCGAAAAAGCCACGGTCAAAGTTCTTGCCGTAAACCGCGCTTAACGTGTTGCGCACGCCGCCGGTCTGGTCAGGAATATTGCTGTAAGCCTCAAGCTCCAGACCGTCAAAGTCTTTTCGCATGATGATGTTGGTAACACCGGCGACGGCGTCAGAACCGTAAACCGACGAGGCGCCGTCAAGCAGCAGGTCATACTGCTGGACGAGTGACGCAGGAATCAGGTTCAAGTCAGCCGAGACCGGCGCGCCTTCCACGCCTGCCGGCGCGAGTCGACGACCGTTGATCAGTACCAGCGTACGAGCCGAACCAAGGCCGCGCAGACTGACGGTTGATGAACCCGGACCGTTATCCAGTACGAAACCCTGGAAGGTCAGGTCGATCTGCTGGCCGGAAGCGGCCGACGATTCCTGCAGAATATCAGCGGCGTCGATGAGACCGACTTCGCGGGACACCTGGCTGGTGATGACCTGCAGCGGAGCAATACTGCTGTAGGTATCGCGCTTCAGGCGTGAACCGGTCACGGTCACTTCATCGTATTCTTCTTCTGCGTCGTCGTCCGAGCTGTCATCGCCATCGGTCTGTGCGAAAGAAGTCGGTGCTGCAAGTGCGAAAGCGAAACTCAGAACGCTAATGCCGAACAGCCGTGCAAGACTTGCACGTGCCTCATCGAATGTCATTGGTATCCCCTAATGCGTCAAACTGAAAAAAGTGTGGGCTGTTGTTGCCCGCACCCAACGGATCTTTGGCTACTCTGGCCGACCGTTGCGTGACTGGATAATGCGATTTGTCGTGCTGTTTGTAAACGGTAATCTTATAAATTGCAGGGCCTTGTATGTTGTTGTTGTAAAAAACACACACAATCGACGAAAATCCGGGCCTGCAATTGACCGATTGGATTGTTGTTATACCACCACGGATAGTTTCCGCTTTGTGCAAGGTCAGTATTTGCGCAAATCTGTTGGTTTGGCGGTTTGGCGGTTTGGCGGTTTGGCGGTTTGGCGGTCGCAGGCTACCCGGGCGCAGCGCCGCGCTGAATCTCTGCAAACAGCCGGGCCTCGACGTTGCCACCACTCAAAACAACGACCGTGCGCCGTTCCGCGCACTCGACAAGACCGCTCAGCACGGCCGCAAGAGCGACAGCGCCGCCCGGCTCCACGACCAGCTTCAATTCCTTGCAGGCAAAGCGCATCGCCTCGCGCACGGCGTCTTCTGAAACCACCAGCACACCGGCGAGCAGCTGCTGATTAATCGCGAACGTCATCTTGCCGGGCGTCGGCGTCTGCAGCGCATCGCAGATGCCGCGCGCATTCGGATCGTTGGCGACACGCTCGCCGGCCGCGAGCGACCGCGCGGTGTCGTCAAAATGTTCCGGCTCAACGGCGTAAACCGCCGTTGCCGGTGACATCCCGCGAATCGCGGTTGCGCAGCCGGCGATAAGACCACCACCCCCGCAGCAGACGATGACCTGGTCCGGTGGCTCGTCACCACACTGCTGCATGATCTCGAGACCAACCGTACCCTGCCCCGCAATGATGTCTTCGTGGTCGTAGGACGGCACCAGTACCGCGCCGCGCTCTGCGGCAATCTTGCGCGCGATTTGTTCGCGGTCACCGGTATACCGGTCATACAGAATCGTTTCGCCGCCGAGTTTGCGGGTGTTCTCGATCTTGGTTTGCGGTGCGTCTTCCGGCATCACGATCGCGGTGTGAATGCCGAGCATCGTGCCGGCTGCTGCAACGCCCTGCGCATGATTGCCTGACGAGAACGCGACGGCGCCGCGGGCGCGCTGTTCTGCATTGAGCTGGCTCAGCATGTTGTAAGCACCGCGAATCTTGAACGAGCCGGTGCGCTGCAGGCATTCCGGTTTCAGCAGCACGCTGCCACCGCACAGCTCGTCGAGTGCCGGGCATTCAAGGAGCGGGGTTCGCACGGCGATGCCCTGTAAACGATTTGCGGCAGCCTCGACCGTTTGCAACGTAATCATGCGGGGAGTTCCTGTATCACTGGTCGGCGGCCAGCCGGTCGATCTTGGCCGCGCAAATGAAATCGTTCTCAGACAAGCCGTTGATCGCTGTCGTTGTGTAGCGCACGACGCAGCTACCGTAGTTAATGACCATCTCGGGGTGATGCCCTTCCACGGTCGCAACCCAGGCCACGGCGTTGGCAAACGCTATCGTGCGGCCGAACACCGGGAACGTGAACGTGCGCTCGATGCTGCGGCCATCAGGCGCGAGCAGCCAGCCGGCGTCGATCCTGGCAAGCAGTCCTTCTGCGGCTTTGCGCGACAGCGGTTCTACCCCGCCCTCGCACGGCACGCAGCGTCGTTCTGTCAGCTCGGTCATCGCAACAATTCCTGATGGGCAGTCTAATCGCCGCTGGCAGGCGGCAACAGGTAATACGCAGCAACGTCGTGCGTCGTGCGTCGTGCGTCGTGCGTCGTGCGAACTTTACCGGCGCCGTCCGCCAACTGCACGACAATGCAAAAAAAAGCCGGCCCGTGAGGGCCGGCAGGGTCCAGGCTTGGGGCAAGCCCGGGCGGGGGATTTACTGTGGATTGGCGGCAAGCGACGGCGATTCGTCGATAAACAGTCGCAGGCTGACTTTACGCTGCAGCGCGAAGCTGTCAGGCAGGGCATCGCCGGCAGGCGCTTCGCCGTGCGCGGTGATTGTGATGCGGCTGTCGGCAACGCCGTGGCCCACCAGCAAATCGCGGATGTGCCCGGCACGTTTCGCGGAAAGCGCCTGGTTGTAGTCGGCAGCGCCGCGCTCGTCGGCGAAGCCATCGAGCTGCACGCGCAGGTCCTGCATCGCAGCGAGCGTACTGGCCAGCTGGCTTAAGCGGTTCCGCGTATCGTCACGCAGCACGTGTTCGTCAGTGCGAAACAGCAGATCCATCTCGATACCGGCGGCGAGCAGTGCAACAAGTTCAGGCCGTGCCTGCGCCTGCAAGCGACGCAGATCGCTGTCGAGCACACTGATGTCTCGGTTCAGGGATGCCACTGACTGCTCGAGTTCGCCAACTCGGCTGGACTTCTCGTTCAGCGCTGCCGAGAGCGAATCGATTTCCGTGTTCTTGCGGTGATATTTATCACCCAATTTTGCACCGATCGCAGCGCCGACGATGGCGCCGACGGGTCCGCCGGCGATCGCGCCGACTGTTACACCGATGCCCACGCCAACGCGTTCTTCTGCGGGACTGCTCGAGGCCTGTGCCGCATTCGCGGTCAGCAGCAGCATGGAGCCAAGAATAAACATTTTGTTACGCATGATGATCTCTCCTTGTTGCGGCCAACCGTTTGGCCGCTGTTGGAGTTCATTACACGCGTATTGCGGGCCGGCTCAGGGCCCGCGGAATGGCAGTGTGCGGATCAATTGTGGCGAAAGGTGGCGTTAGCGATCTTTCATCGTCAACGCGACAAAGGTGCCGCCATTGCGTTCGCACAGCAGGCGCATCAGGCCGGCGAAGCGCTGCGAGCTTTGCGGAATGGTGTTGCCGCCGAAGTTGTACGGGAAACCTACCGCGTGTATGCGCACGAGGCGATTGCCTTCGTCGTCTTCAACATTGATGCGGTCGATGTCGCGCAGCACCGCCTCCATGGACTGGCCCTGGAACTCGTCGCCAAACACGTAGATTGAAATCTTTTTATCCGGTGACCAGAAGGTCTGGATCGCATAGGCAATGCCATCGGAGGGATCACTGTCGGAGAACGGCGCCCACTGACGCATCGTGTTCTTGATGGACTGCCGCAGCTGCGGCGTGTCCGGCAACCAGGCACGGCCGTGCTGCTCGAACATGAAGCGCCCGTTGTCGTTCATGATCTGCAGGCCCTTGACGCGCGGGTACACGTCGAGCACTTCGCCGAGTTTCTGCTCCGCCCAGTCCCATTTCGCCTGCATACTGCCGGAGGTGTCGATAACGAAAATGATGTATTCGCTGTCAACCGGAATGCCGCCGATCGAATCGTCAGGCGCGCGCCGGAAGTTGGGCCGCAGGCGGCGCATCTCTGCAGTGAGTCTTTGTCGCGCAGCTTCGAGCTCGCCTTCGTCGACTTCCATTTCGGGGTCGTCTTCCGTTAACAGCTTGTACTGGCCCTGCACCTTGTCGAGCTCACGCTGCAATTGCGCGAGCGTCAGTCTTGTGTCAGTCGTGATCTTGCGGCGCGAGGTCAACTCGCGGTTCAGCACCGCCGTGTCACCGCGGATGTCGAAGAGTTCCTGTTCCAGCAATGCTATCAGTTTGTCGAGATCTTCCTGCGATTTCTCGATGACGGTCGGTTCGTAAATCTTGCTCAGCACCAGCAGCAGCAGGATCGCGCCAAAACCGCAGGATATGCAGTCGAGGAACGACAGGCTGAATGCTTCAATATTGCGACGGCGCCGACGCATTACGGCCAGTCCCTGCTGATGCTCATAAACGAACCGCCGGTGCGGTACGCGAGCAGCCAGTACGCAATCGACGCGTTGTAGTCACCCTCCATCGGGTACAGCAGTATGTTGACAGGAATCCCGCTCGGCACTTCGGATTCGGCCTCGTAATGAAATCGCAGGCGCTCCTGCCCGGTGACCATGCCGCGATCGGTGCTCGCCGCGTTCATCGTTGGCAAGCTGTCGATCAGCAGGATGACGTTGTCGGGCCGCGGGTTCAGTTCGGAAATGACGCGAAACGCATCGCGCGTGTTCGTGCCCTCCTGCGGCACGGTGCGGCGCAGGATGCGAATTGCTTCGTCAAGCTGCTTGCCGTCGCCGACTTCCAGCCACACACCTTCGCTGCCTTTGAGCACGGCCTTCGGCTCGTTATTGAACGTATAGATCTGGAACTTCGAATCCGGCGGGAACTGCGCGGCCAGCCAGTCCACGCTGGAGACCGCCTGACGCCATTTGCGTGAACGCAGTTTCACCGCATCGGACATATTGCGACGCCGAATGATGTTGATGATGCGCTCATCGAGCATGCTCGCCGAACTGTCGACCAGCACCAGGATACGTTCACCGCCGACCTTGAGCCCGGTCAGGTACTGGCGATCGCCCTCGCCGGTAAAGCGACGCACGTTTTTGCCCGACTCGTTTTGCTGCTCAGCTGCCAACAGGCGTTTTCTTTCTTCTTCGAGGCGTTCGATATCGGATTTGAGTTTTTCAACTCGCTCGATCTTCGCCAGGGTATCGTTGTCGTGTTTGGCCAACTCGGCTTTCAGTTTTTCGAGCAGTGCGGTGATCTGCGCAATCCGGCTTTGCGCCGTGGCACGCTCGTCTTCGAGTTCTTCCATCGTGTTCTTGGCCAGCACGAGGTTCTTGCGCGCCTCGAGTACTTCAAATTCAAGTCGCGAGGTTTCGCCAACGAGTTCCTCGGGCGGCGCATCCGTCGTGCGCCTGACCTGCGAGTTGATGATCATAAAAAACAGGATGACCGCGCCGAAGCCACAGCTCATGATGTCGAGAAACGACATGCTGATGATCGGCGATTCGCGCCGTCTACGCGCCATGCGATTCGTCCGTTGTGATCAATGAAAATTCGTAGCCCGGCGTGCCGATACGCAGCGCATCGCCGATCTGCAATACGGCAGAGCCGTCGATGCGGTGACCGTTCAGGAATGTGCCGTAGCGGCTCTGGTCTTCAACCACGCATTGCCCGTTGACGCGACGCACGGTGCAGTGCCGGCGCGACACGCCGGGCATATCGCCAGGCAGTTCGACGCGACGCGTGCCGTCGTCCGCCTCGACGCCAAGCAGCAGCGCTGCGTCATCGATCGCATAGGCGACGCTGCCGAACAGCAGGTGGGTTGGCACGCCGGCGCGGGTGCTGCCCGGCGCCATCGCGGTGACATCGATGGCGGACTGGTCCCACGGCAACTGTCTCAGCAGCGAGACGCCGTCGTCGCCGGTCGTCGGCCGGCAGCGCGCCAATGCGCCGCGCGCGGTGGCGCCCGGCTCGAGCGTAAACACTTCGCCGCCGACGCGGGCTTTCAGCATATCGGCGAGGCCCGGCAGGCTGGACGCACGCTCGGTCATTTGAATCGCCGGCGTTTCGTCAGCGCGATACAGCGCGCGCAGGCGGTTCGCAATTTGCTGGTACCAGGGCGCCGCCGCGCCGACGAGGCTGAGCGATTCGATCTCGGCACGATGCGTCATGCCGCCGGCCGCAAGTTCCATGACAACCGTCTCGCCGCGACCGGCCGCGCTGAGCCAAGCGCCGAGCTGATTGAGCAGGAGCTGCTCCGTCGCCGCCGTGTGCAACGGGTCGAAACGCGACTGCTGGACGAAGCCGGCAGCGATGTGATTCAGCCAGGCGTCGTACAAACCGTAAATGCCGCAGCCCTCCAGTTGCTCGCTGCGATCGACTCGCGCCTGACCGTCCTGTGCAATCCGCGTCAACGTTGTGCAATGCAGGCCGATATCGATGTGCACCGGCACCGCGTTACGATACTCACGCCGCGTTGCCGCAACAGCGGCATCGACGAGCGCCACCACCGGTAGCTTCAAATCCAGCGCTATACCAAGCAACAAGCCGAGCTGGTTGGCTGACAGATAGGACGGTGCAGCAACGACCAGTTCGCTGATTCCGGATGGCGCCGCCTGCCACATGTCTTCGAGCTGGCGGCTGACGAGATCGGCAGCACAAAGATGATGGAAATACTGATCCTTCAGGCCATCGGCGCTCAACTCGTACCAGTAGCGATGCTGCACATGGCGCGGGTTGATGCGGGCGCGCGCGATCGCCGCATTGCCGGTGACCAGCTCGTCATCGCGCAGCAGCGCGAACCCCGGCTGCCGGTACAGCAGGCGCTCGCTGTCGAGCAGCGTAATGCCAGCATCGTTGATGTGGAGTGCGGCCCGCGTCACCAAAAACGCACCTAGTCAGATTTCATGTGGCGAATGAGTTTGTTGTTCGCGTAGTTTTCGCTGTCGAATACGAGGCGCTCCTGCAGGAGCTGCAGCTGGTGCACGAGGAACATCAGGAAAATACTGATCAGCAAGGCGATGAACGTGGAGTTGAATGCGATGCCGAGACTCTGGGTTACGCCGGCGATATCGCCCTGCACGGCCTTGTCGGCCTGCGCGAGTGCCTCACCAATACCGCGTACCGTACCGATAAAGCCGATCGACGGAATCGCCCAGGAGATGTAGCGAATCATCGACAGCTCGGACTCGAGTTGCTCGGCTTCTGATTCAAACAGCGTATGCGTGCTGCTCGATACATCCTGGATATTGCGTGTTGAACTGAAACGCTGCAGTGCGTGCAGCAGCGCGCGCGGCAACACCATGTTCTGCTCGTTCTCCGGCAAGGCCTGCACCTGCCGCGCAAACTCGCGCGTATCCTCGGGCAGGATGCGCATGCCGTCCGCTATCGCGACGAGATCCGTATCCAGCAGATGCCGCTCCTTCAGGATAATGCGCGCCTTGAATCCCATGATCGCGAGCGCCCAGAACATCAGGATGAAACAGGATTCCTGCTCGAGATCCTTGATCAGCACCCAGTTCGATCGTTCGCGAATAAAGTCCGGATTCTGCTGCGCCTGCAGGTTCTGCTCCGCAATAACTTCCGCTGCATTCGGTCGCACGACGGACACGTAAAACGCGTGTACAACGATGATCGCAATGATCAATGCGAACAGCTGGTAAACAAACTCGACAGGTATGCTTTTATTTTTCATGCAATGCGCTTCCCGGGGTCGGCCGCAGGCTCTGGTTTAGATGTTGGTTGGAAAAGGTATCGGTTCGTCCGAGGGAATCTCCTCGGTTGGCACGAACACGTCTTCGTCTTCTTCGTAGGTCTGCTCGTCGAGATCGGGATTTTCGAGCAAATCAGGCTCAGCATCGTCCGCAGCGGCGTCTGCATCATCCGCAGCAGCGTCGTCATCGGTACCAGCTGCGCCGACATCGTCACTTTGCGCTGCCGTCGTGTCGTCCGCAGGGGGCGCGGCGCTGTCCTGCGCCATCGTGAGTGGCGCGAGCGCGATCAGAATCAATAACCCGAAAAACCTTGCCATATCGATTTACTCGCTGCCTGGCACGTGCTGCCACCTTCGTTGGACAAAGGTTACACGGAAAAATCCCCTCATCGGCTATTGGGCATTGCGCGCGATGCGGAATCCCACATCAGGACGCGCGGCGGTCCCGAAATCGCGGTAGCTCAGGCGCAGCTCGGTAACGCCGGCGTGACGCCAGCTTGAGCCGCGAATGACGCGCTGCGTGCCGCGCGACGGGCCCGTCGGGTCTTCCGCGGCAGTGGTTTGGCCCGGTGTTGCCACGGCGTAGTAATCCTGCACCCATTCTGCGACGTTGCCGCCACCGTCATAGATGCCGAGTGCATTCGGCGGGAAACTGCCCACCGGCGCTGTGGATGCGAAGCCGTCATTGAAGCCGGGCAGCACGGTCGGCACGAGTTCGCGCGCCGCCTGGTCGGCGTAATTGCCGCTGTCGCGCCGCGGCGGCAGCCGATCGCCCCAGGGGAAAACTTTGGCCTTGGGCGTGCCCTCATAGCGAATCGCCCAAGTCCATTCCGCCTCGGTGGGCAAGCGATAACCGTCCGGCGTCGGCTGCACAGCCACCCATTTTTCGAAGCGTTTTTCGTAGGCAGGCGTCAGGCCTTCCTGCAGGCTGAGCCAGTTGCAGTATTCGACAGCGTCATCCCAGCTCACGTTTGCGACCGGGTTGTTGTTACCAGCGAGCGAGGCGTGAATGTCCGCGCCGGAATCGTGATTGCTGCGAAACCGCAGGTACTCAGTGTTGCTGACTTCTTTCGTGCCGATGTAGTAAGGCTTCGTAATCGTCACCGGCACGAGCACTTCGTTGGCGCGCCGCCCCTGCTGGCTGCGGGAAGCACCCATCGTGAACGAACCCGGCTCTACGCGACGCAGCACCTGCCCCTGCGTGTTGCTGACCGTCGTCGCGATGCTGCGCAGGCGCACCTCTTCTTCTGACAGCAGGCGCACCTGGATCGTCTGCGGGTAGCCGGGCCGCGGTGTGACGCTGCGGCTGAAACTCTGGTAGCCCGCTTTGCGTACTTCGAGTCGCTGCGGCGCAGAAGGCAGTTGCAATGTCAGCGAGCCGCTGCCGCGCGGCCGGTCGTTAATGTAAACGACGGCATCTTCCGGCCAGGCGTTGATCGTCACTTCGCCAACGCGCGCCGTCAGATCCACCGTGATCGTCTCCGATGCTGCCGCCGCCAGGCGCACGCGACGCTCGGTTGATCCATAGCCCGCTTTCGACAGGCCGATCTGGTAATTCACATCGGGCGACAACGCGAGGCGGACCGGCGATTGCCCGCGGTAGCGTCCGTTCACACTCACGTTCGCACCCAGCGGAATCGAATTCACGAGGAGCTGCGCGTTTGCCGGCTCGAGTTCGATAAGCGGCAGCTCCTGCGCAACGTTTGCTACGGCGTTGACGACTCCGTCCCAGGGCTTGAATCCTTCGCGCACCACCATCAGCTCGTGGCGGCCTTCGTCGAGCTGCAGCGTTGCCGGTGTCACGCCCAGCTGTTCCTCGCCGCGATAAATTGCCGCGCCCGCCGGATTCGTTGTGAAAGAAACGCTGGCCCAGCGCGGTACCAGCTGGACATCGAGGTCCTGGTAAAGACCAAGACCCGGCACGTCCAGCCTGTGGTCGTACGGCAGGAAATTTTCGGCACGCACGCTGACGGTATGCACGCCGGGCTGCAGCTCCAGCGGCCCGAACGGCGGCGTACCGACCATCGTGCCGTCCACGGTGATGACAGCATCGAGTGCTTCGTCAGTAGTCACCGTCAGCTGTCCCGGCAGTTTGCGCAGTTCGATGGCGACCGTGGCACTCGGTTCCTCACCGACTACGAAACTCTGACTGGCATCGTAGAAACCCTTCTTTGCAACGTTGACGGTATAGCTGCCCTTGCGCAGCAGTACGCGATCAGCCAGCGGCAACTGGAACCAGCCGCCGTCGATTTGCAACGAATCAGGGGCACCGGGCTGCACATCGAACTGGATGGAACGCGACGTAAACAGCAGGAAGGAGATTCCGATCAGAACCAGTACCGCAACAGCAACGGCGCCCTGCCATACGTGGCTCTTCGGCGCTACCTCGGTTGCACGGACTTCCGCTGCGCGACGAAACGCCGCCGGGGCGATCGTCTCCTCGCCGGTACCGACAGCGAAGTCTTCCTGCGGCGGCCGCGTAACGTAGGCGCTGCTCTCGAGCGACACCGCCAGCAGCAGCGCATCATCACGCTCGGACACCTTAATGCGCGTGCCGTAAAACTCCAGCTCATCACCGGATTGCAGGCGCCGGGAGGCCGTAACGACGTCACCGTTGAGCTGCATGCCGCCAGCCAGTGCGGCAGGTTGAATAAATGGCGCGCCGTCGAGCTGGTCGAGCAAAACCGCGACGCTGCTGCCCGGCCCGGGCAGGCGCAGCTGGCAATCGGGCGCCGTGCCGATGCGCAACGGCAGTTCATGCGCTGCGATGCGACGCTCGCCGCTCGCGTCGCGGATGATGACGGCGTTAAACGTCAAATCGCTTCCTCACATTGCACAACAATCGGCTGCATTTCGATTTCAGGAGCGACGCGAAACTCGAGTCGCACGTCACGATAGCCGGCTCGGCTGCCAACTGCCACATAGTTACCCGGTCGCAATTCAAGCTGGCGTTCGCCAAAGGTGCCAAGCGGACCCACTTTGTAAACGGATACTTCCGTCTGGTTGTCGGAACGAAATTCAACGGTCAACGGCGTTGCCGCGCGCTTCAGCAAACGTGCCAGCATTTCTTTCTGGTCAGCAAGGCGCGGCCCTGCCGGCGCGACGCGCGACAATTCAAGCAGCAGCTGCGTCGCGCTTTGCATCCGGGCGGGCGCGCTCAGGGTGTCGGGCTCGTCGATATAACCCTGCAGGCGGCTGTGCAAGCCGGCGCGGTAGCTCGCTCGCTGCAGGCCCTCCTTCGCGAATTGCAGGTCGGGATCAACGGACAAGGCGTCTTTGTAGGAGTCCACAGCCGCTTCCCACTGTTCATTCTGTTCCTGGCTTTGTGCGGCAGCTTCGAGCGACTGGATGCGTTCGAGCCGCAAAGCCTGGTCGAGTTGCAGCAATCCGTCAGCCGGTTGCGGCGAGCCCGGTCGCATCGATCGCGCGGTTTCGAACGCCGCACGTGCGACGTCATAGTTGCCTGCGGCAAGTGCAGTAAATCCCTCCGTCATGCGCAGCTCGAAGCCACTTTGTTCGAGCGCCGCGCGCACCCGCTCCAGGCCATCGCTGGCGGGCTGCCAGCGGGGATCAAGCTCCAGCGCGCTCTCATAGGCCTGCCGCGCAGCGGCAAGGTCGAGGTTGGTTTCGAACGCCCGACCGCGCGCAACGAGAGCCAGAACATTTTCAAGGTTGCGCGCCCGCAGCAGGCCACTCTCGGCCTCTGCATTGCCCGGCGTTATCGCGACGGCAAGGTCGTAAAGACGTATCGCGTCGCGATAGTTCTGTGCATCAAAAGCCGCTTTGGCTGCGGCCATCGTCTCGCGAAACGTGGGCACAATCCTGTCGAAAAACGGCTCCAGCCTGGCCGTGGCATCCAGGTACTGCTTCTGCGCCTCGCGGTAGTCGCGAGCAAGGTAGGCCTTGTCACCTGCCGCGTAGACTGCCATCGCTGCCAGATACTCGTCGCCACCCCAGCGCTCTACGCCGCGGTAGCGGAGTCGTTCGAGACGCGACAGCAGGTCGCCCAGTGCCTCGTCCGTCGCTGCTTTGAGCTGTTCGCTTCCACTTGATCCCGCCGCCGGCAAATTTTCGTTGAAGTCCTGCATGTCGTCGTCTGTGATAACGGCAGGCAGCGCCTTATCGTTGGTCTCCACTGTCGCGGTGTCATTGACCGCATCTCCCCGATCCGGAGCCGTTGTTGCGGCGGGCACCGTCGGTCGGTCTGGCTCAACGGCACCTGGCAGCACAAACAGCACGACGAGCAATGCAGCGAACAAGATCACTAACCCGCCCGCGACAAACGATGCCGGAATACCGCGACGCGGTGCGACATCACGCGCAGGCTGGCTCGGCCGGGCACGCTGCGCGCTGCGCATTGAGCGTACTTCGATCCTGTCGGGAAGCGCTGCAGGCGCGCGCGCGCTTGCAGGCAGAACGGCGGCACCGGCCGGGAAACCCGCGGCCCGTAACAGCTCGGCCACTGCCTCAGCCGTTGGTCGCGCAGCCGGCTCTTTGTGCAGCATGCTGCCGAGCAACTGTGCGATTGCGTTCGGCACGCGCTCGCCACCGGCAGTATCCGCGGGCAGTGCCGCGGCAGGGGGTTGATTGAACATCAGCTCGTGCAGCAGAACGCCGAATGCATAAATATCGTCTGCGGCGGTAGCCGGCAGGCCGGCGCGTTGCTGCGGCGACTGTGCTGCGGGCGTTCCGCCGCCGCTGGCATTCTCGCCCGCTTCGCGCGCGACGCCGAAGTCCACCAGGTACGGTGCGCCGCGGCGGTCGAGCAGCACGTTTGCGGCAGTCAGATCGCTGTGCACAATTTGTTTACCGTGCGCATAGCGCAAGGCATCGGCGAGCAGCCCGATGGGTCGCAGCAGTTGTTCCAGAGACTGGCCCGCGAGCGTCGCTATCGACGGTCCATCGATAAACTGCTGGGCGTAGAAAGGACCGGCTTCATCGTCGTGAAATTCAAAGACGCGCGCGATGTGCGGATGCATCAGGCGACTCGCGATCTGCCATTCCCGGTGAAACAGCTCGCGTTGCTTTGTGCTGCCGGCGAGATCATCGGCAAGAAACTTGAGAACTACCGGAGCATCGCTGCGCGCATCGCGGGCGCGCCACAGCATGGCCATGCCACCGCTGCCCGCGTGTCCAAGTAGCGTGTACCGGCCGGCGAGCCGCGCGCCTTCAGTCAGCTCCCGCATTTATCGGTCAATACTCACTCGCCGCCAGTAGCAGAACGAGCTGGGACGCCAACATCAACGTCGTCGTCGAACCCTGTTTCCAGCTCGTAAATATCCTTCAGCATCTTGCGCCAGCCTTCGTACTGGGCTTCGGCGGTGCCCGTCAGGCGGCGCGACTGCCCCTGCACCTGCACCGTCAGCGGTGCGGCCTCGGCGATAAAGGATTCGGACAGCTCGCGGATATCTTCCCGGTACAAATCGGCCGACTGTCGCAGGCGCCAGGCACTGATGATCGTATCGATGCCGCGATCGATACCTACTGCCTGCGTCACACGTTTCGCATTGCGCCGTGAACGACTCGAGCTGTCGGTATCCATTTTCAGGGATCCGGCAACGACCACAACGCCGAGCAGTGCCCGCATGGTCGCAGAACGCTTCACTTGCCGAATGTTGACGGAATTTTCGCGGGCTTTTTTGCGCCAGCCTTCGTACGGCAGTGCGACACCGTAGTAAAAATTCGCGTAGTGCTCGTTTAGCGTATCGATAACCAGTCGATCGCGTTCGCGAATCTGTCGCAGGCGCTGCACCATCGGATCGTTTTCGGCCGGCAGGCGCACAAGTGAAGACATGCCGTCTTCATCCGTCGCCACGTAGTCGCTAAACACGCTGGGCGCCATGTCGGCGAAAAAACGCATCTCGGACACTTCCCGAATACGTTCGACATCGCGCGCGGGCAAGGCCGCCGCGTAGTTGCGTAAATCATTCGCGATGTCGTTGAAAACCTTCTGGTAGGGATCCTGCGTGCGATCGCGACCCATATCGTAGGAGCGCAGGCCGGTCTGCATTTCGTAGCTATTCTCAAACCAGTGCCGCCCGGTTGCGTCGCTGGCATTGATTCTCAGCGCAACGTACTCGCCGTCCGAGCGTTCGATTTCGCCACTCAGAATAACGTCGGTAAACACTTCTCGTGACGGGATTACCCGTACAGCTCCCCAGAAGCCGGTGCCCTGCAATGTCGTCTTGATGTGATACGGCAGGTAGCGTGCTTCGGCCATACGAATCTCTTCGTAGACGCCGGTTTTCTCCGGGTTGTTCTTTTTGGGAATGCCTGGATCGAAATTAATGATGCCAACATCGAGCAACAGATTTTCCGCCACTTCGCGTTTGGCGACGGCGAGTTCAGTGTGCTCTGCCTCAACGACTTCAGATACGGTGCAGCCGCTCAGCAGTGCGGCGCAGGCAATGACTGAGGAATAGGTAACAAGCGCTCGGTAATTTGCAATCATGTGTCGTTCTGGTTGTCCTTTGTTTCTGTGCTGATCCTTTACAGCTTGTTGTAGCGCCGGTATTCCTCCCACAAGCGCTCGCGCAGTTCCGGATCTTCTTCAGCAAGCGCCGCTTCGCGCAATTGCTTTGCGACGATGTCTTCGCTGACGAGTTCAGGAATATCCTGCGGCGTGCGGGACTTGATTTCGTCTTCACTCATGCCGGCGACACTCGGCGTTGCGCCGCCTGCCCCGCCCTGACCCTGCCCGGGCACGCCGCTGCCATTGTCACCGGTGCCGCGCATCCCTTCCTGCCGACCGAGGCCGACACCACCGCGACCACCGCCGCCACCGCCGCCGAATCCCTCGGTGTCGCGACTAACCGTAGAAATCTCGCGCTG
This sequence comes from Woeseia sp., assembly GCA_049665065.1. Lineage (GTDB taxonomy): Bacteria > Pseudomonadota > Gammaproteobacteria > Steroidobacterales > Woeseiaceae > Woeseia. The sequence goes on from JBATFU010000319.1 coordinate 15,691, forward strand.
CTCTTCAGCGAGGACCTCGTCAAAGCCGCCGACCGACTCTTCCAGTTCGCCCTCAAGCCGCGCCTTGCGTTCGGCGTCTGTCTCGCCAGGGTACTGACCGACACCGCCGCTGCAGTCGCTCGGTTGTTCCATGCCGCCAACGCCACCGGGCAAGTCGTTTGTGCCGCAGGGCTTGCCGTCGGCACCCGTACCGCCAGCCATGCCGCCGGCGCCGCCGGCGCCGGGCATGCCACCCGGCATGCCGCCGCCAAGGCC
>JBATFU010000320.1:0-5186 GCA_049665065.1 Woeseia sp.
AGCCTGGCGCGCGCCGGCATCAACGTGCGCGCCATCGCGCAGGGTTCTTCGGAGCGCAATATTTCGGCGGTTGTCGATGCGGACGAGGCGACCCGCGCCTTGCGCGCCGTGCACTCCGGCTTTTATCTGTCGGCGAAGACGCTGTCGATCGGTTTAATCGGCCCCGGTCTCGTCGGTGCCGAGCTGCTGGAGCAGATCGCGCAGCGCGCCACGGCGCTGCATGACGATCAGCAACTCGACCTGCGCGTACGCGCTATCGCTCGTTCACGCCGAATGCTGTTCGGTGAACGCAGAATCGACCTGGCCAACTGGCGTAGCGAACTCGATAAGTCCACGATGGCGAGCGATCTCGATCGCTTCGTAGAGCACATCAATGCCGATCACATGCCGCACTGCGTGATCATTGACTGCACGTCCGACGGCGCGGTCGCCGGGCGCTATGCGGAATGGCTGGAACGCGGCATTCACGTCATCACGCCAAACAAGAAAGCCTTCAGCGGCAAGCAGGCTTACTACGACGAATTGCAGGCGGCGGGGCAGCGCGGAAATGCCCATTACCTGTACGAGACCACCGTTGGTGCGGCGCTGCCTATCGTTTCGACATTGCGTGGCCTCGTTGATACCGGCGACCGCATACGCTCAATCAGCGGCATCCTGTCCGGCACGCTCGCCTACTTGTTCAATGTGTATGACGGCAGCCAGGCTTTCTCCGAGATCGTGCGCCAGGCGAAGAAAAGCGGTTACACGGAGCCCGACCCGCGCGACGACCTGTCGGGTACTGACGTCGCGCGCAAGTTGATTATTCTCGCGCGCGAGATGGGCCTGACACTCGAACTCGGCGGCTTTCCGGTGCAGAACCTCGTGCCGGCCGCACTGCGCGAAGTAGCGACCGACGAGTACCTCGATCGACTCGCGGAATTCGATGGCGAGATGGATACGCTGTACCAGGACGCGCGGCGCGAAGGCAAAGTGCTGCGCTATGTCGCCAGCCTCTCAAGCACCGGCGAAGCCAGCGTGGGGTTGCAGAAGGTGGGACCTGACAGCGCGCTCGCACACATACGCCTGACCGACAACATCGTGCAGTTCGTCACCGATCGTTACGCGGACAACCCGCTTTGTGTGCAGGGCCCCGGTGCCGGGCCGGCAGTCACCGCGAGCGGCGTGTTCGGCGACCTGCTGCGACTCTCTGCCTACCTGCAAGGGTCAGACTGATGCCGGCAAACAAGGCTTTCGTAACGGCATTTGCGCCGGCCTCGATTGGCAACCTGGCGGTGGGCTTCGACATGCTTGGCCTCGCAATCAGCGGTGCCGGCGATCGCGTCAGTGCACGCCGCAGCGCAAATAACGGCGTTCACATCAGCGCGGTTTTTGGCCTCGATGGAAAAGAACACGCGGAATTGTCGAGCGACGCAAAACAAAACACGGCAGGTGTTGCCGCCGCCGCTTTGTGGGAAGCGCACGGTGACGGCGGGCTCGAGCTGATTGTCAGGAAGGGCGTGCCGTTGCAATCGGGCATGGGCAGCTCTGCCGCATCGGCCGTTGCGGGCGTCGTCGCCGCGAACGCATTGCTCGCTGCGCCGCTGCCATTCGAGCAACTGATGCCGTTCGCGCTGGCGGGCGAATCGCTGGCCAGTGGTGGCATGCACGCTGACAACGTTGCACCGAGCCTGCTTGGCGGGCTTGTTTTGTGCCCGCCGGTCCTGTCACCCGATGTCGTGCGACTCGATGTACCCACAGGCATCAGCAGCGTTGTACTGCATCCGGAGCTGTCGGTGAACACGGCAGAGTCCCGTCGTGGCCTCGCACGTAATTACTCGCTCGACCAGTGGCTCGCACAGCAGGGCTATCTCGCAGGGTTTATCGCGGCGTGTCACAACGATGACCATGCGCTGCTAAAGCGTTGCCTGCGCGACGTCATCATTGAGCCGCAACGTGCCGGATCCGTTTCCTGTTTCGCCGTTGTACAGGATGCGGCTTTGCAGAATGGCGCCTTGGGCTGCTCACTCTCCGGCAGCGGTCCCAGTATTTTCGCATTGTGCGAAGACGGTGATGCGGCAAAAATTGCCGCCGCAATGGCAAGCGCCTGTCGCGAATCCGGCATTGATTGCCAGAGCTGGATAAGCCCGATGACGGCGGGCGGCGCGCACATCGAGGCTGACTGATGAAATTCATTAGCACACGCGGCGCAGCGCCGGTGACGCTCGATGAAGCATTGCTGGATGGCATCGCCGCCGACGGTGGACTCTTTATTCCCGACGTGCTGCCGCATTTCCCTGCCGACGCATTCGATGCGAGCGGCCTTTTGCAGGATACGGCATCCACTCTGCTGCAACCGTTCTTTGCGGACTCCGGCCTGCGCGCGTCGCTCGACGACATCGTTCGTGAAACCTACGCGTTTCCCATTCCCTGTGCGCCGCTGGCAACCCGGCAGGGCTCGTTGCAATTGCTCGAGCTGTTCCACGGCCCAACCGCGGCATTCAAGGATGTTGGAGCAAGATTTCTCGCCGCCTGCCTGTCGCGGCTGAATGCCAAAGCCAGCAAACCGTTGACGATCCTGGTCGCTACGTCGGGCGATACCGGCGGCGCTGTCGCTGCGGCGTTCGACGGTCGACCGGGGATTCGCGTCGTCGTGCTGTTTCCGGATGGCCGCGTATCGCCGCGGCAGCAGCAGCAGCTGACCTGCTGGGGCGACAACGTATTGTCGCTGTCCGTTGCGGGGGCCTTCGACGATTGCCAGGCACTGGTCAAAGCCGCTTTCGTCGACAAGACACTCGCCCGGCGCTACCGCTTCAGTTCGGCGAACAGCATCAACATCGGCCGCTTGCTGCCGCAAAGCATTTACTACGCGCACACGAGCCTCGCGCACTTCGCCAGAACCGGTCGCAAACCATCGTTTGTGGTACCAACAGGCAATCTTGGAAACGGGCTTGCCTGCATCATGGCGCGCGACATGGGGCTGCCCATTGGGGAAATTGTGCTGGCCGTTAACGAAAACCGGCTGATCGCGGATTTCCTGCAGGGCGGCAAATGGCTGCCTGTTAAGAGCGTGCAAACACTGGCCTCGGCGATGGACGTTGGAAATCCGAGCAACATGGAGCGTCTGCGCGCTCTGCACAGTGACACCGACGAGCTTCGCAACCTCGTGCGTGCTTTTGCTGTGAACGATGCCGAAATAGAAGAGGAACTAAAACGCAGTTTTAAAGAGTTTGGCATCGCGGTCTGCCCGCACACCGCAACTGCATTGCACACCTGGCGTAGGCTGCCCGCAGCAGAGCGCAAAGCGCAGGACTGGATCGCCGTAGCCACCGCACACGCAGCAAAATTTGAAGCCGTTGTCGAACCGCTGATCGGCACCACAATCCCGTTGCCAGCAGCGCTGGCAGAGATTCTTGATCGTCCTGCCCGTGAAACGCGCATTCAGCCGACGCTGGCAGCGCTGGCAAGCGCGATGGATCAGTGGTTTGCGGATGAATAGCATCCTGCCTGCAAATTGCAGCAATATTTTCTGTAAGCTCGGCACGGTACGAGTCGCGGACAGGGTATGAACGAATCTCTCGCAACACAGTGGCCACCGGCGCTTCTCTATGGGCTGGCAGGCATCGTCTTGCTGGTCGTCATCGGTTTGCTGGTGCGGCACTTTTATAAGCCGCGACGCACGCTGAAGAGCGTGATCAAGGCGATTGCCTTCGAGCGCCTCAGTGATCTCGTTATCCCGAAGGCGGACGAGGGCGAAATTCTGATCGACCACCTGTTGCTGACGGCAGGCGGCCTGTTGATTCTCGATTTGAAATCAGTGGAAGGAATCGTCTTCGGCAGCGACAAAATGCAGGACTGGACGGTGATAGGCAAAGACCGGCGCTACACGTTTGCGAATCCGCAACACGCGTTGTACGACCGGATCGCCGCTGTGCGGCAGATAGTGCGCGATGTGCCGGTGAGCGGCCGGGTGCTGTTCCTCGATGGCGCGGACTTTACCAAGGGTGTACCGAGCCTTGTGTGCGATCTCGATGATCTGCTGGATGAGTTTGGCGAGACTGACAGGACGGGTGCTGCCGCCAGGATTGACGCATTCAAGCCGCACTGGGAGCGTATCCGGCAGGCCGGTCTGACGAGCGCGGCAGTTGGCCGCAACAGACGGCCGGCGCGACTTCGCGACTAGCGCCTGTTCGCAATTTGCAGGCTGCCGTAACCCAGGGCGAGCGCCAGCGCATAAGCCACTGCACAAATCGCCGGGATGCGTTCCCGCCAGGGCCGCGCGGCGTCGGTGTGCAGCTCGATCAGTGTCATCGTCAGTTCCGAAATCAGCGTCAGCGATGCAGCCATGCACACGACGAACACGAGCCAGCCGGGAATTGACCGCCACAGCAGTAGCAGTGCGCTTTCCTCCGCTGCAGCGCGCGCGGCGCAGAACAGATGCCAGCCCATTGCTGCTGCTGCCAGGGGCAGCGTGAAGATTTGAAAAGCAAGCAGGCCTCCGAGGTCCTGGCTGCCTGAGCCCATGAATACCGCCATCATTGAGACGAGACTGCTCAGCAGCAACATCGCCCAGGCAACATTCAGCCAAAGTAAGAAAGTGCGCATCATGTCGCCTCTGGCAGAGCAAAGAAGCGGCGGGCGTTGCTGGTGGTTTCCGCTGCTATTTCCAGAGGCGCGCGACCCGTTGCCTGTGCCAGTACCCGCAACACTTCCGGCAGGTAACAGGGTTCATTGCGCCGCGATTTCGGGCGCGGCTTGAGCGAACGCGGTAGCAGGTAAGGCGCGTCAGTTTCTATCAGCAGCCGATCCGCCGGAATCTCGGCAAGAAACTCAAGCATGTGCACGCCGCGCCGCTCATCGCAGATCCAGCCAGTGATGCCAATGTACAGGCCCATGTCCAGGTAAGCATGCAGCATGTGCCGTTCGCCGGTAAAACAGTGCGCGACGGCGCGTGGAATCCTGTCGAGGTACGGCTCGAGAATTTTCACGAAGTCATCGTGTGCGTCACGCTGGTGCAGAAACACCGGCAGCCTGAACTCCGCCGCGATCTCGAGTTGCCGTTCGAATATGTCGCGTTGCGTGTCGCGCGGCGAAAAATCGCGAAAGTAGTCGAGTCCGCATTCTCCGGCAGCGACAACGCAGGGGTGTTGCGACAACTCCCTGAGCGCAGCGTCGGTGGTGTCCGTGTAATCACTGGCATGATGTGGATG
>JBATFU010000321.1:0-5100 GCA_049665065.1 Woeseia sp.
CGCGATCGTTGGTGTAACGACCCGACAATCGCATGGCCCACTTGTCGTGACTGATAAGTTCGTCGTCACCCGGCGTGACAGTGTTATCGACGTAGCCGTCTTCGGTTGAATAGTAGCCGGCAACGCGCATCGCGAACTTGTCGTTCACCGGAATATTGACGGCACCTTCACCGACCAGGTTGCCTCTTTCACCGGCGTCCACTTCTACATAGCCGTCCGACTTGCCAATCTCGGCCTTGCGCGTGTGCACGCTGAAGGCACCGCCGATAGCGTTGCGGCCAAACAGGAAACCCTGCGGGCCGCGCAGCACTTCGGCGCGCTCCATATCGAACAGGCTGGTGACGACAGCGCCATTGCGGCCTTCATACAGGTTGTTCTTGAAGAAGCCGGCAGATGGATCACCGCCAACGCCAAAGTCATTGGTACGAATGCCGCGAATACTGATGACGTCAATGAAGCTGTCTTTGCTGTTGCCGGTTACGCCGGGCGTAAACGACACGAGGTCTTTAACGTCATCGAGATTGACGCTGCGGGTAAAGTCGCCGCTGAACGCGGTGATCGCGAGCGGCACGTCGTCGATGGATTCAACGCGCTTCGTCGCTGTAACCACGATCTCTTCGAGCAACTGTGCCTGCACGGGCATGGCTGACGTGGCAAACAGGGCAGCCGAAATTGAGCTCGCAAGCAGCGAGCGCTGCGGAACAGCTCCCGACTTTGACGCTGAGCTGCGTGGCTGGCTGATGGCATTGGTATTCTTGGCTGGCATAAAGGCTCTCCCCCACGGTGAGTGACTGCCCGAGGCAGTGCCTGAAGTGTGCAACAAATCAGACGGTGCGTAAATAAACTTTACCGTTCGCACAGACCTGCTGCCTCATCACAGCCTGCGTGACACGACATGCCGTGACTTCTTGCCCGCCGCGGTGAACTTTCATAGTGCTGGTCATATAAAAGCTGAACCGAGGTACAGCAGTGCCGCCCCGCCGGCGGCAAGCAGCGCATACGGAATCTGCGTAATGGCGTGCTGGTAAGGCGTGCAACTCGTCGCCTGCGCCGTTAGTACGGTTGCGTCCGTGTAAAAGCAGGCGTGACTGCCAAAGGTCGAGGCGGACAGTGTGGCGCCAATCACGAGCACCATGTCCGCGCCGAGCGAACTTGCCAGCGAGGTCACGATCGGCAGCACGATGACGAAAACGCCCCAGCTCGAGCCGGTTGCAAAGGACAGCGCCGCCATCACGATAAATATCGATACCGGCAGCAATTCCGCCGTCATGTGCGGCGCGAGCGCGCTGATCGTGTACAGCGGCAGGCCCAGCGCGTCGTTCACTTCTTTCAGCAGGTAGGCGAGCACGACCACGGCGAGCGGTTCAATCATCGTCTTGAAACCGTCGATCATCGTGTCAACGATGTCGGCCATAGGCAGCGTACGCTGGGCAAGTATCAACAGCACGTACAGGCCCAGCGTCATGTAAATGCCTTTCAGGAAGTCGAGGTCGAAGTACCAGGTCGATGCGGCAAGCAGCACAATCGGTGCGACGAACTGAATCGCAGAACCCTTGACGTTGCGCTTTTCCTCGATCGACCGGTTGGCCTTTTCGATATGCGCCGCTTCCGGCGGCACCGTCTCACCACCGGCAGCGCGCGCCTCAGCGCTGCGTAACGGACCGAAAACCGGAACTACGCCGCTGATTACGAGCGGCACAATCAACACGGCCAGCCACGGATAAAACATGTACGGAATCGCACTCATGTAGGTGCGTATGCCCTCGCCTTCCGGTGCAATGCCGTTATCGATCAACAGCGAGCCGAAAAACACCGCCCAGGTTGAGATCGGGATGATCACGCTCACCGGTGCCGCAGTGGAATCCACAACGTAGGCGAGCATCTCGCGCGAGATCTTGAACGTATCGGTGACACGACGCATTGCCGCGCCCACCGCGATCGAATTCAGGTAATCGTCAACGAACAGGAATATGCCGAGCACCCAGGCCGTCAGCAATGCGCCTGTCCGGCTTTTGATGCGGCCTATCACCAGATCGGTAAATGCGTGCACGGCCCCGGTACGAATCAGCAAACCGATCAGACTGCCCATCAGGCCGCAGACGAGGATTACCCACGCGACCGTTTCGTCCATCATCACAACGAGCGATTTGTCTGCCAGGAATTGCAGTGGCGCCTGGGGTGCAACGATAAACAAGCCAACCACGCTGCCCGCGAGCAGCGACTCCAGCACCCGGCGCGTCCACAGCGCGAGCCCGACGACAACGATGGTAGGAACGAGGGTCAGCAAACCGAAATCGGTCATGTCGTCATGCTCCGCAAAAAGGAAACCGGCGATGAACTCATCGCAAATTTCTTATGAATGGCTTCGTTGATCAGCACTCGACGCCTTCGGCCCGCAGTACTTTAATCAGCGGCGCGAGCTCCTGCTCGTAACGCCGCCAGCGACCGATCGAGCGCGTATGAACGGGCTCGCGCACCTGTACCGCACTCGCGGTCGTCACCGCGCCGCTCTGGCGATGAAATTCCAGGCAGGCGTCTTCCCACGGCAGCCCCAGCCACCCGATCAGGCGTCGCGCATTCGGTTCGAGATCAGCCGCCGTGTCTTCGTAGGAAACGTCGAGGAAACGCTCGCCGAAACGCTCGCGCCACACGGCCATCAGCCGGCGATAGCGGGCGTGATGGCGCGCCATCTCCGGAAGATCGTAGGAATGTGGATACGCATCTGCGAATAATTGCTTATAGCTGGCGAAGCAGGCGTCGATCGGATCGCGCACGAGGTGCACAATCTTCGCATTAGGTAACGCTTTCAAAATCAACGGCAGGTACAGGTAGTTCATCGGTAGCTTGTCTACGAAGTAATCAAGCTCGCCGGTCAGTCGCTCGCTCGCGCGCAAGTACGCGGTGCCCAGTGTCTGCGGATCAATTGCTGCGGCCTGTTTCATCAACTCCGCCGAGAATCGTTCGGGCTGCTGGTAATCAGTCAGCCGGCGCAGCGCGAGACCAAAGTGCTGCAACTCACCGGCGGAATACACACTGGAGTGACTGGTAATGATGCGCTCAATGAGCGTGGTGCCGGTGCGCGGCTGCCCGACGACAAATATTGGCGAGGCATCCGGATTACCAGCCGGCCCTGCGGCAAGCCAGTCCTTTGTGTAAGTTGCCTCGAGTGCTTCGTACATGCTGACTTCGGCAGCTTCATTAAATTCAACGACGCGACGGCGCGCGGTCGCGCCGCGCCTGAACGCGGCAAACGCGTCGGGCCACACCTCAAGGTCTTCAAGTTCCTTGCCGATCGCATAGGACAGAAAGGCCTCGGCTTGCGGCGGCAGCGTGCGCCGGTCGAGAACGCCCTGCATCGTTTGCACGTGATCGCTGTCAGTGGCTTTACGGACATTGGCAAGCAGCCAGTGCGCCTGGGCATTTGTCGGATCAAGTGACAGCGCGTGACGCAACTGTTCTTCGGCCGCCGTCGTTTCGCCGAGATAAATCAGGCTGTTCGCGTAATTCGCAACGTACGGCACGAGGTTCGGAAACTTCTCGACGGCTTTGCGATGCCAGTTATTGGCCGCGCGGTGTTCCCCGAGCAGGGTACAGACGCTGCCAACGAGATCCTGAACGATGGCTTCGTCGTTTTCATGTTCGATGGCCTCGGCAAGCGCCGAGTCTGCCCGGTTCGCCTGGCCTGAGCGTGCGAACAGGCGGGCGAGCTGTGCCCAGGCGGCGGCGTGATCTGATTTCAGTTTGGTGATCGAACCAAACGCATGGATCGCGGTACGCTTGTCGTTTGCTTCCAGCGCGATCAGCCCTACGAGGAAATGCGCGTCGACAAAATCGCGCCGTTCGGCAAGGACTTTGCGACAGGCTTCACCGGCTTCATCAAGGCGACCTGCTTCAAGTGCGCGAAAGCCTGCCTCAAGCAGGCGTTTCATTGACGCGTCAGAATCCGGTGCCGGGTTTGTCATTGATAAACGGGTCGCTCATGCTGCGGCGTAGCACAGGAATCCCCCCGGCGTCGCCATCTTGTTGCAAGCCGCTTTAGAGTATGATGATTGCCGGTCAATAGCCACAGACTTGCAGCATTTAAGGATTCCTGCCCGATGACTGAAGATCTCGGTAAACGCCTGGCGGCAGTACGCAAATCCAAAGGTCTCTCGCAGCGGGAACTGGCAAAACGCGCCGGCGTTACGAACAGCACGATTTCACTGATCGAGCAGGACCGGGTCAGTCCGTCGGTCAGCTCGCTTAAAAAAGTGCTCGACGGTTTTCCGATGACGATGGCGGAGTTTTTTACGCTTGGCGTCGACGAAGACCGGCGCGCCGTGTTTTTCCCGGCCGAAGAGCAACCGAACGTGGGCCAGGGGCCGGTCGAATATTACCTGGTCGGGGCCGGCGCGCCGGATCGCAAAATTTCGGTGCTGCGCGAGGTGTATGGCGTGGGCGCGGATACCGGCGAGGAAATGATCCTGCACGATGGCGAGGAAGGCGGCATCGTTATTTCCGGCAGGATTGAAATCACGATCGGCAACAAGGTTGCGGTGCTGGGTCCCGGCGACGGCTACTACTTCGACTGCAGCAAACCGCACCGCTTTCGCAATGTTGGCGATGACGAAGTCGTCATCGTCAGTGCGAATCATCCGCCGTCGTTCTAGCGAAGCGACTGACTGCCGCAGGCTGCAACCCTGCAGAATCAGTCAAGTCCCATCATTGCCTTCACTTCGACGAAGTCTTCAAAACCGTAAACGCCCCACTCGCGACCGTTACCTGACTTCTTGTAACCGCCGAACGGCGCCGCGTAGTCGCCGCTCGCACCGTTGACGTGCACCATGCCGGTGCGCAACTGCTCGGCGACCTTGCGCGCGTGCGCTTTGTCACCGGACTGTATGTAGGCACTCAGGCCGTATTCGGTATCGTTCGCGATGCGAATTGCCTCGGCCTCGTCGTCGTACGGCAGAATGGCGAGTACCGGGCCGAACACTTCCTCGCGCGCAATCGTCATGTCATTGCTGACGTTGCCAAAAACCGTTGGTCGCACGTAGTAGCCCGTCGCAAGTCCCTGCGGCTTGCCCGGGCCGCCGGCAACAAGTTCGGTACCTTCGGCGA
>JBATFU010000322.1:0-2935 GCA_049665065.1 Woeseia sp.
GTCACTACCGTTGCGGCAATTTTGGTCGGCTTGTTGCTGATTAATATTGTTGGCCCCGGCTTTATTGATGGCGAACCCGTTGGAGACCTGCTCGGCCTCAACCCCAATGGTGCGCAAATTGCCCAGATTGCAGAGGGACGCGGTCCCGGTGATGTTGCCGAAGTGTTCAAGAGCATGGTTCCTGAAAACATTATTGCGGCGGCGGCGAACGGGCAGATGCTGGGAGTCATATTTTTTGCATTGTTGTTCGGTTATTTCATGACCCAGCTCGACAATTCGCTGGCCGAGCCGCTGTACAATTTTTGGGATGGCGTGTTTCACGTCATGATGCGGATGACGGAATGGATCATGTTATTCGCTCCCATTGGTGTTTTTGGGCTGGTATCGAAAGTCATTGCCGAAACCGGCTTTCGCGGACTCGGGCCCTTGGCTACGTTTGCGATCGTGGTCACGGCCGCACTGCTAATTCATGCAGCGGTAGTGTTGCCTCTCTTCCTGAAGTTTGTGGGCAAGGTATCACCGTACAAGATGTTTCCGGCGATGGTGCCTGCCATGCTGACAGCATTTTCTACAGCATCGTCTTCGGCGACATTGCCGATAACGATGAAGTGCGTCGAAGAAAATGCCGGCGTGTCGAATAAAATTTCGAGCTTTGTTTTGCCACTGGGCGCGACAGTCAATATGAACGGTACAGCCTTGTACGAATGCGCTGCCGCCATGTTTCTGGCGCAGGCGTATGGGCTCGACCTGACGCTTGGCGTGCAATTTTCAATTGTAGTCATTGCGCTACTGACCTCCGTCGGCGTCGCGGGTGTTCCGTCTGCCTCGCTGGTGGCCATTGCCGTTATTCTGGGTGCAGTCGGATTGCCGTTAGAAGCCGTCGGTGTGTTGCTGGTTTTTGATCGCATCCTCGACATGATGCGCACCAGCCTGAACATCTTTGGCGACGCCTGTTGTGCGGTGATCGTGGCGCGACTCAGCGGTGAGAAAACCACGCTCGCCGACTAGACCGCAGGCAGGCGAGCGAATGCCCCGATGACCGACCTCATGCCCGGTGATCCGCTGATTTGCCACGTTAACCTCGCGTCCGGGTTTCGCGGCGGCGAGCGTCAGACGCAATTGCTGATCCAGCAACTGGCACGGCGCGGCTATCGGCAGCGGCTCGTTGCGCGCGACGGTGGCCAGCTCGCGTCGCATTGCTCCACTATTCCTCGTCTGGACGTCCGCACAACCTCGTCACAGCCCTTGCTGGCGGCAAGAGCAGCACGGGGTGGCGGCCTGTTGCACGCCCATGAGGCGCGCGCGATCTACGCCTGCTGGCTGGCGAGCCGCAGTAACGAAGTGCCCTGGCTGCTTACCCGCCGTGTGGACAATCCGTTCAGGCAATCCTGGTTTCGCGACCGGGCTTATCGCGCCGCAACGCGACGCGTTGCCGTTTCACAGATCATTCGCCGGCAGATTGAAGAGCGCTATCCGGGGTTTCGTGCGGACGTCGTTGCCGATGCGCACGCGGACCTCGCCAGTGGGCACACACGTCCTGTTGCACTCGCTGAGAAATATGCCGGCAAAACCGTTGTCGGCCACATCGGCGCCCTGGATCACGGTCACAAGGGGCAGGGCACCATTATCGAGGCGGCGAAGCTGGCTGCAGATCGTTTTCCGGAGCTCTATTTTGTGCTGGTTGGGGATGGTCGCGACGAAGCGCGTTTTCATGCCGCCGCGGCGGGCCTTGGTAATATCGAGTTCACCGGCTACGTTTCGGAAGTAGACGATTACCTGTCTGTCTTCGACATCTTTGTGTTTCCGTCACTGCACGAGGGGCTCGGGTCGACATTGCTGGATGCGATGAGTTTTGGATTGCCGATCGTCGCCACTGCGGTCGGCGGCATACCGGATATCGTTGCAGACGGCGTTAACGGTTTTCTCATCGCGCCGGAGCAGCCGCAGGAGCTGCTGGCCGGCATTCGCCGTATCCAAGAAGAGCCGGGCGTACGCGCGTCGTTTGCAATAGCGAACCGGGCGCAGGCAGAAAATTACAGCCCGCAGGCGATGGCTGAGGGATACGAGGATTTGTACCGCGACATGCTTGCAGCGCGTCCGACCTAAGCTGTCTTAGGCGTCGCTGTCGTCTTCGTCGAGATGCATGCCGATCGTGTTGTAGCCGCCATCGACGTACATGATTTCACCGGCAATGCCGGCTGCCAGATCGGAGCACAAGAATGCTGCCGCGTTGCCGACATCTTCTGGCGTAACGTTGCGGCGAATCGGTGAGACCTTTTCCATGTGCGACAGCATCTTGCGAAAACCGGAAATGCCGGCAGCGGCGAGCGTCTTGATAGCGCCAGCCGAGATGCCGTTGACGCGAATACCGCGCGGTCCCAGGTCTGCCGCGAGAAAGCGCACATTGGCTTCGAGGCTCGCCTTCGCCAGCCCCATCACGTTGTAGTTCGGTACGGCGCGCACGGCGCCAAGGTAGGAAAGCGTGAGGATCGCGGCATTACGCTTTTCCATCAAAGGCAGCGCTGCCTTCGCCAGTGCGGCGAGGCTGTAGCTCGAGATATCGTGCGCGATCTGGAAGCCTTCGCGCGTGACGCTTTCAATGTAGGTGCCGGCGAGCTGGTCGCGCGGCGCGAAGCCGACGGAATGCACCAGGACTTCCATGCCGTCCCAGTGTTCGGCGATCGCTTCCATGCAGGCATCAATCTGGTCGTCGAACGCAACGTCGAGCGGAAACACCATGGATGATCCAAGTTCAGCCGCCATCTTTTCAACGCGCGGCTTGAGCTTGTCGCTCTGGTAGGTGAACGCGAGTTCCGCACCCTCGCGTGCGAAGGCCTGCGCGATTCCCCAGGCAATCGAACGATTGCTGGCGAGTCCGACGATCAGGGCACGCTTGCCGACCATGAATCCCATGCTGTTTCCCCTCGGGTAATGC
>JBATFU010000323.1:0-3437 GCA_049665065.1 Woeseia sp.
GCCGGATGGTCCTGCGCAGCGAGCGCCAGTTGCCATTCGGCCGATGAAGAGCAGCCAACCGTGCCGATGTTGCCGTTCGTCCATTCCTGTTGCGCAAGCCAGGTAAGCGCGTCGTAGCCATCGGTGCGCGGGTTGCCGAGCAGCTCCCATTCGCCTTCAGAGTAATAGCGGCCGCGCTCGTTCTGGATGACAACCGCGTAGCCGCGACTGACCGCCTCGTAGGCCCATTGCAATGAAGCGCCGCCAATTTCGTTGAAGTCGTACGGCGTCTTGATGAATACGATCGGTACCTTGCCCTTCGCATTTTTCGGCCGGTAGATATCGGTCGCCAGCCGCACGCCGTCGCGCATCGGCATCATCACCATCGTGTCGGCTATGGAGATGCGCTCAAGGTCGGCCAGTTCGGCAGTGTTGGCCAGGGCCGCGCATGGCATCACCAGCAAGAAAGTGACAAGTGCGGAGGCCAGCGCGCGCGCCGACACAAAGGATGCAAAATTCATGGACTATCCCCCGATTAGTCGATCTGGAACCGCATCATAACGAAAGCCAGGCGCCGGGCGCCAAGAAAGCGCGCAGAAACGCCTGGCCGCGGTTGGATTCGGCGCAGGCGACGAATGTGTAGCCGCCGCTGCGACCGACGAGATTGTCAGTCAGGTTACAGCTAGAACTTACCTAAGCGTCTGATTCGCTCAAACGAAGCGGTGTTAGTGGCGGTTTCGAGACTTTGCGGTAAACGAGCGGCGGGCCATCAAAGCGCCGCCGCAGAAATCAAGGCTGCAGATCCACCCGATAACCCAGCGCCACCCGCAGGAAACGCGATACGTCCGTCATGTCTTTCGCAACGTAGCGCAGCGTATGCGAATTAACGCGCTCAACGTTTGGCAGGTACGCGAGCAGCTCGACCGGCTGGTAGTGTTTCAGGCTGAGATCAACTTCGAGCGGTCCTTCGAGAACGTACGGCTTGAAGTCGCCGATTCGCGCCAGCGCCGCCCGCGTTTTCGTCTTGATGACTTCGCGTGCGGCAGCCGGCGTCAGCGTCTGTGCTGAATGAAAGCCTTTGGCCCATTTGACGACAGCACCTTCGATGTCGCCGATGATGACCTGGTTCTCGGCAACGGCAACGTCGTCTCCTGACACCATCACGACCGGCACGCCGAAATCCCCGGCGATGGCAGCGTTCATGCTGCCTTCTGACATCGAAATACCGTTGATACGTAGCGCAGTGACGTTCGCACTCGACATCGTGTGGGCGCGCACGCCGCGCGAGTTCTCGGTGCTGGCGTGATAGCCAATGAAGATCACGCCATCGAAGGTGTCGTCGATGCCTTCCATCATGCCGAGTTCGCGCGGCCAGGAGCGCACGATCATCACGTCGTCCGGCATTTTCTCAATTAACAGGTTCTGACCGTTACCGTGCGAATCGCTGACGAGTATTTCAGTTGCGCCCGCTGCACGCGCCGCCTCGATGCAGGCATTGACCTCGGCCGTCATGAACTCGCGAAAGCGCTGGTATTCGAAGCCATCCGGTCCCAGCTGTGCATCGGTGACCGCGCCGGCCACGCCTTCCATGTCAGCCGAAATGTAGATCTTCAGGCCGGTCTTTTCCTGCGCGGTTGCGAGCGCGGCGCAGCAGCACAGCATCGTTATCAGGCTTGCACGTAATAGGTTCATATCAGTCTCTCTGCTATTCTCGTTTACTCAATTCAACAAGGCCCGGTATGAAACTTCGCGGCACGACCCTGTTGCTTATGTTGTTGCTTATGTCCTGCAGTATAGCGCCGCAGGACGAGCGCGCAGCAGCCCGTCACGATGCACCTTACCTCGTGCTGATTTCCATCGATGGCTTTCGTCACGATTACCTCGATCGTTTCCCCACGCCGGCCCTGCAACGCATCGCGTCGCAAGGCATCCGCGCGAAAGCCCTGCGGCCGGTGTGGCCAACGCTAACGTTCCCGAATCATTACTCGATTGCTACCGGACTGTACCCGCGCGAGCACGGCATCATCGCCAATGACTTCATGAATGAGGAGCGCAACGCCTGGTATCACTACAAGGAGCGCGCCACGGTGCAGGACGGCCGCTGGTATCACGGCGAGCCGATCTGGGTTGCAGCGGAACGTGCCGGCATTGGCGCTGCGGCTTTTTATTTTGTTGGGACCGAGGCGGCGGTTGATGGCATTGCGCCGTCAGACTGGCGACCGTTTGACGCCAGCGTGGCGGGCAATGATCGTATTGACCAGGCGCTGGCGTGGCTCGCGTTGCCCGAAAACGAAAGACCGCATGTCATCACCCTCTACTTTGAACACGTTGATAGCGCCTCGCACAGCTATGGCGCCGCGTCGCCGCAGTGTGTTGCAGCAATTCACAGGGTGGATGAGTGGATCGGCGACTTGCTCGATGGCATTGATAGCTCTCCCATTGCGGGCAACGTGACCGTTGCCGTTGTGTCAGATCATGGGCAGAGTGGTTACAGAAACGTTGAGCCACTGGTGCTCAGCGATTTTCTATCGCTTGACGATTTCGAGTACGTCGAGAACGGTCCGATGATGATGCTGTACGTTCCGGGCCGCGGCGTTCACCGCGCGCGCGAGCTTCGCGATGCGATCAATGCGCGCTGGCAACACGGACGTGCCTGGCTGCCCGCGGATGCGCCCTCGTCCTGGCGCATCGCGAACAGCCCGCGCATGGCCGATGTCATTCTGCAGGCAGACCCTGGCTACGCCGTTATCAGCCATCGCGACAGGCGCGGCAAGCTGAACAAGGGCGACCATGGCTGGGCGCCGGAATTTGCGGACATGCACGGGATTTTTATGGCCATGGGCCCGGGTCTTCCACAAGGTCGGACAACAGGCGTACTTGATGCCGTGGATATTTATCCTTTGCTGCTCCGTCAACTCGATCTGCCCGACAGGCGTGCAACAAAGGCATTCTCGCCATTGCTGAGCTTTCCCCGGGCCGGTTTCGCTACAACCCCGCAACCATGATGACAGCTAACTGCGAAACAAGACTTCCGGCTCTGTTGCTGATCGACGTTCAGAAAGCCTTCCACGATCCGTCCTGGGGCGTGCGCAACAATCCCGATGCGGTAAAGAACATGGCGCGGTTGCTGAGCGCATGGCGTGACGCGCAGCGCCCCATAATTCACGTCAAGCACAATTCGACATCTCCCAACTCAACGCTGCGACCCGGCCTGCCCGGAAACGACTTTATGGACGAGGTGGCTCCTCGTGACGGCGAAGCACAGTTTGAAAAATCAGTAAACAGCGCATTCATTGGCACCACACTTGAGACTTACCTGCGCAGCCACGCTATTGAATCCTTGGTCATCGTCGGCCTCACTACCGATCACTGCGTTTCTACGACAACCCGCATGGCCGGCAACCTGGGCTTCGCTGTAACTCTCGTAGCGGATGCAACCGCCACGTTTGATCGCACGA
>JBATFU010000324.1:0-7699 GCA_049665065.1 Woeseia sp.
GTCTGGGGCGTTACAGATCCCAGCCGATTGCCTTATTCGGGCCTCGGCAACAAGCAGGAATACGAAGCCGGCATGATGATGTTCTTTGGCAATTTCATGCTGTTTCCGCGCGTGATGTATCGCGACAACCTGGTCCACGCCAATCCTTTCGTAGAACCGCAAGGCGGCAATGGCGTATTGAGTCCCGGCACCGATCCGCGCAACCGCGACGCGGACCCGTTTGCTGTGCTGGATAACCGCGAGGCACGCTCCGGCGAACTGTTATTGACTTACGACCCGACGGGCGCCACCCCATTCTATGATTGGGACAACGATTGGCGGGAAGATGCGAAATTCGCATTTAATCTCGGCGCGAGTTACACGGCGTTTCCAACTCCGACAGATGCTAATCTGTTCTTCTATGAGCCGGGTCGTACTAACGCCTCCTTTGGCAGGGGACTGCCCTCGGAAGACGTCTGGACTGTCTCGAGCCGGATGGTAATTAATCCAACGCCTAACGCCAGATACATCCTGTCTATGGCCGGAGGGCGCGGTCAGTCAACAGGTGATCCTGACGGCGGGTCCCGTGAGTACTTCCAAATTAATGCGAAAGCTGTTTTGAATCGCAGGCACATCATCTCTGGTTACTTCATGAAAGATGCCTGGGGACCGTACGACTTCTATCGCCAGTTCAACATTACGTTCCCCGAACAATTCAAGCTCGATTATTCAATCCTGCTCGGTGGTTCGGGCAATCTCAACTCTCGCATAGCGGAAGATCGCGCGAGCAAGATTGGCGTCCGGATGCTGTATCGGACGACGGATGAGAACTCGCCGGACGACGAGTTTCTGGAAGGTATGAACGATTACACGTTCCAGACCGTATTCTATTTAACGTACCGGTTCTGAGGACTGAGCATGCATAGCCAAGGAAAGACAGTTATGAAAAACCCATCTCAAAAATCGGCTCAGCCGGCACTGCTAAAAAGCCTCGCGTTGCTGCTCATTGCTTCGGCTGCACTGGTTACCGGTGGTTGCGACGAGCGCGGGCCGGATGACGGCGTCGAATTCAACACCATTCTGTTGCCAACAGATCTAGTCCTGAATCTAGCATGCGAAAACGTGGGAATTGCTGATGAGACTTGCGTCCTCAACGACCCTGAGAACCCCTACGTCACTGTTACGATTCTCGAGTTCGACGTAAACAACCCTGGCGCAGAAAACAAATTCGATCTATTCAATGCGATCCCGGCTGGTCCATCCGGTGCGAAAGCGCGCTTCTATTTCTGGGCGACTGCGCTGGCGCGGCGCCAGTCTGGAGAAAACCAGTGGTACCTGGCACGGGCACTGCATGAGCTGTACACCTACAACAACGATGAGATTATTAGACTGCAGGCACTGAAGGCCTACCGTTCGGTCCTTGAAAACTTTTTTGGTTCGGTAACGTTCTTTGAAGCGTTTGGCTCATCTTTTCCTGCGCCATTAAACGAGTTGGTCGGCTGCAACATATTCAATCCGGCTTCGACCAGCTGGGCGCCGCTTGTACTTAACGCCAACGGCAGCGCGGCACCGCCGCTGGGAATTCTCGAACTGTTCGGTGAGTGGGGATTTACCTACCAGCCGAGCAGTGATCCCAACGACCCGACGTGCCCCGGCGCAGTAATGTCCGTTATCATCTTCTGATTCCAGGGTCGCTGTTCAGGTTGCAGCATTGGCCGCAATCAGTGCTGCGCGCGCTGCTGGTTGGAGCGTTGATGTTTCCTGCCGCCGTCTTTTCGGAAGCGATTCCGGTTGACCTGAGGCACGGCGCGCAAGGTTGGCAGTTAGTTCGCAACGGCCAGCCGTACTTGATCAAAGGGGCCGGCGGCACTGCGTCGCTGGAACTCCTCGCCAGCGCTGGCGGCAACTCCATTCGGACCTGGAGCGCCGATAATCTCGGCGCCACACTCGAGCGCGCGCAAGAGCTTGGCTTGACGGTCACCGCCGGCATCTGGCTCGGCCACGAGCGGCACGGCTTTGATTACGATGACGCCGAGCAGGTCCGGCAACAGTTTGAGCGTGCCCGTGAAATCGTCTCGCGTTACAAGGATCATCCCGCACTCCTGATCTGGGCCATTGGCAACGAGATGGAGGGTTTTGACGACGGCGACAATCCCGCGATTTGGAAAGCGGTTAACGATATCGCCGCGATGATCAAAGAGCTCGATCCCGCCCATCCGACGATGACCGTCACTGCCGAAATTGGTGGCGCGCGTATCGACTACCTGCACCGGCGCTGTCCGGCAATCGACATTCACGGAATCAATTCCTATGGCGGCGCAGCGTCGCTCCTTGAGCGTTATCGCCTGGCGGGATCAACCAAACCTTTCGTGTTAACCGAGTTCGGACCGCCCGGTCCCTGGGAAGTGGCAAAGACGCAATGGGGAGCACCGCTCGAACCCAGCAGTACAGAGAAAGCAGCTTTGTATCGTGCCCATTATCAGCGCACGGTGCGCGACGGTGACAACCTTGCGCTTGGGTCCTACGTCTTTAATTGGGGTTTCAAGATGGAAGGCACGGCAACCTGGTTCGGCATGTTCCTGGACGAAGGTGCTGAACTCGGCACTGTAGATGCGATGACCGAACTGTGGTCCGGCAAACCGCCCGTGAATCTTGCGCCAATTGTCGAGCCACTCGTGGTTGAAGGAGGCGCACAGGTTAATCCCGGTGCCCGCATTCGCATTCGCAGCCACGTCAGCGATCCTGAGGGCGATGCGCTAACGGTCCGCTGGGCGCTTCGTCCAGAATCCGACGACTACACCACGGGTGGCGACTTCCGGCCACCGCTTGCCGATATCGACGATGCGATTGTCGAAGCCAGCGAGGATAGCGCGCTGGTGCGCATGCCCGAGTATCCGGGAGCCTATCGCCTGTTTTATTACGCGTATGACGCGGCAGGCAAGGCGGCGACGGCAAACGTTCCGCTGCTGGTCAAAGGCGAGGTGCGCACGCGTTTGCCGGTCGTCGTTTACGAAGACGGCTTTGAGGGCATGCCCTGGGCTCCGTCCGGCTGGATGGGCGCGATCGACTCGCTGACATTGGACGGCGGGTATGCCGAGAACCCGCACAGCGGCAACGCCTCTATCCGCATGCGCTACACCGGCGAGTACGGCTGGGCAGGGATCGCCTGGCAAAACCCGCCAAATAACTGGGGTGACGAGGAGGGCGGCTACGATCTTGGCGGCGCGACGCAGCTGACGTTGTGGGCCCGAGGCGAGTACGGGGGCGAACGCATCAAGATCGGCGTTGGGATAATTGGCGATGACAAAGCGCATCCCGATTCAGGCATTGCGGCTGTCGATGGCATAGTGTTGTCACAAGATTGGCAGCGCTACAGCATTCCGCTGAAACGAACCGATCTTTCAAGCATCAAGACCGGTTTCGTTATTGTCCTCAATGGCCGCAAGACACCGGTGACCGTGTATCTCGATCGCATACGTTTTGCTCGATAGCTGAATCCTGGCGGCCGCAAGACCGTATTGCCAGTCAGGCCGCTGCAGGAGGTCCGGTTGAGCTACGAATCTTGATCGTCGCGGGAATACATTCAAATGCCTTTTTCCCCGCGGTGGCTGCACCGTCTTTGATTAACAGGGATGTAGCCCGTTCTGCCATGCGCACTAGCGGCTGGCGGATCGTGGTCAGCACGGGATCAACCTGCCTGGCCAGCGCAACATCGTCAAATCCGGCAACCGAAAGCTCGCCCGGTACATTGATGCCCAGCGCATGCGCTGCACGAATAACACCGGCAGCCATATCGTCATTCGCAGCGAAAATGGCGGTCGGCCGATTCTTTAGTTTGAGTAGCTGATGCGCACATTTTTCGCCGGAACCGAAGGAGTTATCGCCGGCCGCCACCAGTCGCTTATCAAACTTTAGCTGGCTGGCAGCGAGACCGTCTTTGAATCCAAGGAAACGATTGGTAACGGCGTGATGATCGGGATCGCCGGTTATAAACCCAATACTCTTGTGTCCCAGGCCTGCAAGGTAGCAGGTCATTTCGGCACAAACCTCACGGTCATTCGTAGTAACCGCAAATTGATTTCCATCGGTCTTGCCGGGCGATAACCTGACAAAGGGCGTGCCGGTTGCTTCAATGGCCCGAACAATCTTCGGTATATTCGATACAGGTGCGGCAAGCACCATGCCGGATAGGCGCGTCTGCTGGATTAATGATTTCAACTCGCTACCGACGTCCTTTTGCCGATAGTTGCACGGGTGAATAAGCAGCTCGGACATCAGCGATCGACACGCGCGCAGAGCGCCTCGCTGCAGATCAAGAATGTAGCCTCCGCTTGGCATCTCGTAGGCAGCGGGATCATCGTAGACGAGTCCAATCAGGTGCGAACGGTGGCTGGCGAGGTTCCGAGCCGACTGATCAGGCCGGTAATTGAGTTCGGCCACCGCCTTTTCGACGCGTTGCTGCGTGCTTTCCCGCACATTCGGTTCGCGATTGACCACGCGCGAAACAGTTTTGATTGAAACGCCGGCGAGTTTGGCGACATCGAATATCGTGGACTTCGGCATGGACAGGCAACTTTTGATTGTTATCGTCTAATTACAACCTGTTATGACAACGCTGTCAACGTTCGTACCGATATAAAACAATAGCTTACACGGCCAATGATGAAGATTCACCGGTGAGCAATTCGGGATAGGTTTCTTTCATTACAAGCTTCGGCACACGCCGGACGTCGAACAGCCCCCAGTGTTTCTCCGGTTCCAGTGGGTCGGGTGAGCCTTTCCACGGTTCATCAAATGCCTCGAAAACGAAGGTCAGAATCTTTTCTTCGTTCGTCCATGCCATCAGCTGCTCGTAATATTGCGCCTGCAATTCTTCTGACGCGTTCCACGGCTCGATGCCACGCCCATTGGATGCCGTGGTCCAGCCAGCTTCGGTGATGACCACGGGCTTACCGGGATAGTGATGCACAACGTCGTGATAATTCTGCTTCGTGTATTCCAGCGCATCTTGCAAAGTGCGGTACTCCCAGGCGGGGTAGGTGTGCACCGAAATGAAATCGAGCTCCGCCGCTAAGGGCTCCAGCTTGTAGGTCCACGGGACGTAGTTCTCGCAAAACGTAATTGGTTGTTTGATCGCGATCTTCAGTCTTTTCGTGTAGGCAACAAGGCTGGCAACCGGCACCATGTGGTCGGTCCATTCGACCGTCGCTTCGTTGCCAATCGACAATGAAAAAACGATGTCCGGATACTCATTGCACAGTTCAATTGCCTTGTTGACCTTCGCGCTATTGCCCTTGCGATTGTCGTCCAACGTTTTTTGACTGAAATCGGCGCCCCACGGGCAATGCGGGTTGCTCACCTCTGCCGCCATATCGACACCGAGCATGACTTTGAACGCCATACCCTCGTTGCGGATCACCGACAGCACGGTTTCCGCGTGTGGGCTGCAATCGTAAAGCCTGAGAAACTGCCAGTGCTTGGCAAGTATCTGCAGATCTTCCTTTATCTCAGCATAACTCGGGTATGTCTCCGTGCCCGGATCCTGGCCTTCGCGATATCCGGAGTAGCAGATCGCATTTCCGTGTCCGAAAGCTGCTGAGTTTTTATTGCTGATTTTTGACGGCGATGTATCAGACATATTTAGGCTTGCCGTCCTTATCCCAGAGACCCCAGTAGGCACCAACATCACCTTCGGCGCCGACTTTCCAGGATTCATCAAACGACGAGAAGTAGAACACCTCGATGCCATCCTGCTCGGCCCATTTATACGTATTCAACAGGTATTTGATCGCGTTCTCGAATGACGGCACCGCGCCTTTTTCCGCTGTACCGATATTGGGCCAGCCGGTTTCGCTGATGATCACCTTCTTGCCGTTCGCAGCATTTACAGCACGGTTGTACATTTCTTTCATGTACAGCAGCGAGTGCTCGGCAGGGCATCCTTCCCAGAACGGGTAGCAGTTCGCCAGAATGACATCGCAAGCGGCCGTAACGCGCGGGTGATCGACGAATTCAAAGTACGCATCGACGTAGCCTACCTCGACGTCTGGCAGTGCCTGCTTGACGCGCTCGATACAGCCAATCAATTGGTCTTCCGTCAGGTCGCCTCGCAGCAGAACTTCGTTGCCGACTCCCATGATGTCTGCGTGACCTGCTTTACCCACGGCGATCGCATTGACGATTTCCTGCTCGTTTTTTTCAAGATCGTCGCCCAGCCAGACTCCCACCATGGTCTTCAGGCCGTTTTCTTTCGCGATCGCCGGAATTAACTCGTTGCCCTCAGTACAGGAGAATGACCGTATCCATTCCACATAGGGCTGAATAATGCTGAGTCGTTCACGAATCTGCGCTGCGCCAAGCTGCGTGCCAGGACCCTGGCCCTCAATGTAGGGGCTGAACGACAGGCCATGAAGTTTTGACTCGAGTAGCTCGCGCACGAGTCGGCGCAGGTCATCCATTGAGTACATGGAGAAATCGATGCCAGCAAGTGCCATCGTACGTTTGTAATGATTAGACATTGAAGCCTCTGGAAAAGTAAAAGGTGGAGATTCTGAACTGACTCAGTCGTCAAACAACAAGGAACTATTGAGTACAGCAGTTAGTTTCTGAATACGACCACTGCGCCGGAACAACTCAGCGCTGGCTTTTGCAGGAAGGGTGAAGTCTGCAAACGTTTGTGACTCGCCATCTTTCCAGGAAACGGTCAGACCCGCCTGCTCGCTATTTTTCAACATGTAAACAATCGGCACCTGGCACCAACTGAATGCGAGACTGCCGGCCGGAACCTCCAGATCCTGCCAATTATCATTGACATCGAGATACCGGAATGTCCGTGGCGCGGCGACAAACTCACGCGATCGCAACAGCTTCGGCTGCAGATGAACTGCACCGTTGCTAACGCGCAGGCCGAGTTCGCCGAAGCGGGTCAAGACTTCTTCCTTGGCCTGGCCTGTCATGCCAGGTTGTTGTGCGCCGGCATGCTTGGGATTATGCGAATAGGGGTCGGTGGGAAAAGCGCCAAACTCAGCGGGCGTCTTGTTAAAGCCAATCCCTTTGCGCACGCGGTAGTACAGATCACCGAGTCGCTGACACACTTTTGCGTCAGCTTTCTGTTCCAGCGCGGCAAAGTAGTTTTCCTGGACCGCGAGCAGCAACTTCGAAACCATGTGCCAATAAATGCAACCGAGCCCTTCGAAACCGAACATGGTGCCAGAGCGTCCGGTAAAGGCCTGATGATCGAAAACAGTTTCAAAGAGTTTCAGCAGTGGACCGCGGGCTGCTGCAATGTCGTCGCCATAGTCTTCGATGAGGTCATCGAGCACGGCTTTCAGATCGCCAGCGTTGGTGAAATCCGCGCTGAAGCGAATATTTCCATCCAGATCTCGTTCAATGATGCGCTTGTCACCGTCGGCGAGCATGCGCGGCAGCAGGTGGATAGCCTTGATCTCAGTTTCGTTGATCCGGTTTTTCTCAAGGAACCCCGGCAGCTGCCTGTCTGGATAGAGCATGAATGAATGCTGGTCTGGTCGATATACGGCGCTGTCAAATAATGCTTCCAGTACGGTGACTGCTTCGTCAGCTGCAATCGAGCCAGCGCTGAGCGCCGCGACCTGGCCCTCCAGCATCGGATACAGGTTATCGATCTCAATGGCATCCTTTTTTACATCCAGCAGGTTGTAGGCGTGATACATGCCGTCGTCCCGCCGGTTCTGACTGATAC
>JBATFU010000325.1:0-3640 GCA_049665065.1 Woeseia sp.
ATGCAGGCGCCACAGTAGCGGAATCTTGTGTATCAGCCGGTGCTGCCAGTAGATCGCGCAGTCGAGCAGCACGATGCCGACAACGACTGCCGCGCCGTACGGCAGCCCCGCCGTCAGTCCGCTGCTCTGTTGTTCCAGGCGCAGCGCAAGATCGAATGCGAGCACCGGAAACGCGACACGCAGAATCACAGTATCGATAACAACCAGCGACAGGTTGGTAATGCGACGCCGCCAGCTTCCCGGTACCTCGCGGCGCGGTCGCAGCTGTTGAAAAATCAGCAGCAGGGCAAAGACCGACAGAAACGCGGCAAGCCTTACCTGCGGTTCATGTTCGAGTAACCACGATCCCACCGTCAGTCACTCCCGCCGCTGGCCGGTGCGCCGCGGCGCCATGCGAAGAAACGACCAACGTAACCGAGCAATTTCTCCGGCTTGTTTGCGCGCTTCCATTCGCCGGCAACGTATTTGTTTGCTTCCATCATTGTCGGGTAGATGTGGATCGTGCCGAGAATCTTGTTGAGTCCGAGTCCGTGTTTCATTGCCAGTACAAATTCCGCGATGAGTTCGCCGGCATGCGCGCCGACGATCGTGGCACCGAGTATCTTGTCTTTACCTGGTGCAGTCAGCACCTTGACGACGCCGTGCGCCTCACTTTCTGTAATGGCGCGATCAAGGTCGTCAATGCCATAACGTGTGACCTTTACATCAATGCCGCGTTCCTTCGCCTCGGTTTCGTTCAGCCCAACCCGCGCAACTTCGGGGCTCGTGAACGTGCACCACGGGATCACGCTGTAGTCGGCGCGGAATGACCAGAACGGCCGAATCAGTGAATTCACCGCGGCGAACCAGGCCTGGTGCGCCGCGACGTGCGTGAACTGGTAGGGACCGGCGACGTCGCCGCACACAGAGATGCTGGGGTAATTCGTGCGCAGGAACGGATCGGTCGCTACGGTGCCGTTCTTGGCAATCTCAACGCCGATGTCCTCGATGCCGGTCGTATTCGCATTCGCCTTGCGCCCCAGCGCGAGTAACAGACGATCAAATTCAAAACGCACTTCCTTGCCGTCCTGCTCACAGACGAGCGTGCCGCTGCAGCCGCTGCCTTCGCAGCGAATGGCCTTGGTGGACAACGCGACGTTGACACCGTCGATATCGCGTAACGACGCGAGCACTGCCTGCGACGCATCTGCGTCTTCCCGCCCAAGCAACTGCGGCGCCATTTCAACGAGCGTGACTTTACTGCCAAGCCGATGAAACGCCTGCGTCAGTTCGCAGCCAATGGGACCACCGCCAAGCACCACCATTTTTTTCGGCTGTTCGGCCAGGTTCCACAGTGTGTCGCTGGTTACAAAGTCAATCCTGTCGAGGCCGTCGATCGGTGGCACGACCGGGCGTGAACCGGTTGCAACGACAATTGCGCGAGTCGACAGTCGTTTCCCATTCACTTCGACCTCCCACGGCGAAACGACTTTGGCTTCCCCTGCAATGCACTCGACGCCGAGCTTCGTGTAGCGCTCCACGGAATCGTGCGGTGCGATCTTGCCAATCACATCGTGCACGCGCGCCATCACGTCGGCGAAATCGAACTCCGCGTCCATCTTGTGAATACCGAGCTTTTGGCTGTCGCGCGCGGCGGCAACCAGGCTGGCGCTTTTCAGCAATGCCTTGCTGGGCACGCAGCCGGTGTTGAGACATTCGCCGCCCATCTTGTCGCGTTCGATCAGTGCAACTTTTGCATTGATGGTCGCAGCGATGTAAGAGGTCACGAGTCCCGCGGCGCCGCCACCGATCGCAATCAGGTTGTAATCAAACGATTTTGGCCGATTGAACTTCGCGCGCACCCGCCGCGCCTGCAGCCACGCGAGGCCCCAGCGGGCCAGGAACGGCAGTATCGCCAGCAGTACGAACGCGCCGATCAGCGACGGCGACAAAATATCGCCAGGCGATGAGATCTGCCCGAGCTGCGTGCCGGCGTTCACGTACACGAGCGTGCCGGGCAACATGCCGAGTTGGCTTACCCAGTAGAACGTCCATGGCCTTAGCGCCGTCAACCCCGCAACCAGGTTTATGACGAAGAACGGAAATACCGGCACCAGCCGCAAGGAAAACAGGTAGAACCCGCCGTCCTTCTCGATGCCTTCGTCAATGCGCTGCAGTCGTTCTTTAAATCGTTCCCGAATGCTGTCGCGCAGCAGGAAGCGCGCGGCAAGGAATGCGAGCGTTGCACCGATGCTGCTGGCGAACGACACGACAACCGTGCCCACCGTCAATCCGAAAATCGTGCCGCCGGCAATGGTCAGAATCGCCGCGCCCGGGAGTGACAGCGCCGCCATCAAGACATAAATGACGAAATAGCTGCCGATTGAAAGTAATGGCCGGGACTCGGCAAATGCCGCCAGCGCGTCGCGCTGCTTCTTCAGTTCCGCCAGCGAAATGTACTGCTGCAGATCGAACAGGAAGAACGCGCCGATGGCGGCCGCGACGACGAGTAGCAGGATTATCTTGCCGAGGTTATTTCGCACTGTGTAACTCCGCTCATTGGTGTTCAGTCCTACCGGACCGCTGCAAGGCTTGCGATATTTCAGGTATTGCAGCGCGCCGCTTACAACGGCCACGCTACCTGTGGTTCAGAACAGCTTGTAGGCCAGGGCCGTTCGCTGCGCGGCCGTTAGTACGCACAACGCAGCAAAAATCGAAGCCAGTAATGGAAACCACGCTGGCACAGCCGCCCTGACAAGAAAAAATGCGATCGTCTCCGTGCCCTCGACGATGCCGGTTGAATAGTAAAAGGATTTCTTACCGTGCGCGTCCGTTTCAATTCCGCGTTTCGCCGCAATCGCCGCGAACACCAGGAAGCTTGCGCAGGTCAGGCAAAATGCGCCGAGCAGCGCGGCGGCCGGCAGAGCATTCACTGTCGGGTTAACGATAGCAAATGCCAATGGAATGCTGGCGTAGAAAACATAGTCGACAACGATGTCGAGATAGCCGCCAAAATCCGTTGGCTCTGAAGCGCGCGCAACCGCACCGTCGAGCCCGTCGAGAATGCGATTCACGACGATCAGCACAAAGCCGAGCACAAAAAAACCCAGCGCGATCGCAACGGCCGCGAGCAACCCGATACCCAGTCCGATGACCGTCACGGTGTTGGCGCTGACGCCGCGACGGGCGAGCGCCAGGCCGCCGGCATCCAGCGGCCGGTTAATCACTGGGCGTATCAGCCTGTCAATCATGCGCCACGCTCATCGCTGCGACTGCAACTCAACAACCGGCCCGCCGGCTGCGGCGACGTCGAGCGGATCATGCGTCACGAGCAAGGTCGGCAAGCCGCGTTTTTTGGCCTCAGCGAATACGAGTTCGCGAATGTGCTGCCGAGTGGTGTCGTCGAGCGAACGAAACGGTTCATCAAGCAGCAATGCGCGCGGCTCCGCGAGCAGTACGCGCAGCAAGGCGACGCGAGCCTGCTGCCCGCCCGACAAAGTTGCCGGATCACGCGGACCAAACTGGTCGAGGCCCACGGACGCAAGCGCATCGGCGGCGCGTTGTTGACGTTCGCGCCGAGAACCGCCGTTGCGCAAGCCGAACAGTACGTTGCCGGCAACGTCGAGATGCGGAAATAACAGGGGATCCTGAAACAGCATGC
>JBATFU010000326.1:0-5722 GCA_049665065.1 Woeseia sp.
AATCACTGGCATGATGCGGATGCACCCCGCAGGTCGCAAACAGCCGACCGGGATATTGTTCGGCAAGCGCTACCGCATCGTGACTGCCTTGCTCACTGGCGCCGGTCACCACCATCTGCACGACGCCGGCGTCGGCTGCACGTGCCAGCACGGCGGCGCGATCGGCGTCAAAACTGTCGTGCGTCAGGTTGGCTCCGATATCGATCAGGGCAGGGCGCGCGTCCATGAATCTCCAGGCCTCTCCGTTGCCGACCGTCAGTCTGACCGCCAGCGAAAGGTCGCCGCCGCCAGTCCCATGAAAACCGCGCTCATTAACAACAGGATGGACAGGGTTGGTGCAAGCTGCGCCAGGCCGGCGCCATCCAGCATCACGGCGCGTGCTGCGTTAAGAACATGCGTCAACGGAAACACAAGGGCGAAATTGCGCACCCACTCGGCCGCCGACTCGAGCGGAAACCAGACGCCGGACAGCAGCATCATCGGCCAGGTAACCATGTTCAGAAGCCCACCTGCCAGTTCTTCGCTCGTCACGCGCGCGGCAACCAGCAGGCCGAGCGAGATGAGTGATATCGCGCCCGTAATGGCCACGATGAAGAGCGTGAAATTACTGCCGTCCATGCGGATGTCCAGAAAATAAGTGACACCGATGTAAATGAAAACGGTAATCGAAATGATCAGCACGAGCCGCGATGCGACCTGCGCGATGACGAACTCTATCGCGCGCAACGGCGTCGCGCGCAGCCGCTTCAGGAAGCCGTTCTTGCGATAGCGCACGACCACATAGCCGACTCCGAACAGGCAGCTAAACATCATGTTCATGCCGAGCACGCCGGGCAGCACCCAGTCGACATAGCGCACCGGCGCGCCGCGAATTTCCTGCTTCGCCATGCCCGCGTCACTTTGCCGCAACACGCGCTCAGCGAAATAGCCGCGCGGCGATTCCGGATTTACCCAGTAACGCTTCTCGGGCACGAACTGCACGAGCAGGTCGAGCTGATGGCGACCGACTTTGCGTTCGCCATCAGGCAGCGCCGCAACCGGCACGAAATCGATGTAGCGAGTCGCCAGGAACGGGTGCAGCGAGGTATCGATAGTTGCTTCGACCTGCAGTACCCCGACAGTAAACTCGTCGCGATCGCCACTGCCGAAGATCCATGACAGACCGAACATCAGCACGACGGGCAGGATCAGGTTCCACGCGAGCGTGCCGCGGTCGCGCATAAACTCGAGATTGCGGGCATAGAAAATCGCGTAGATACGCTTCAGCATGGTCTCGCTCAGGCTCGCAGTGAATGGCCGGTCAGGTCGAGGAACAGGTCTTCGAGATTCGGCTGACGGATCTTCAGTCGATTAAGGCCATGGACGCGGCTGGCCAGGATCTGCAGCACCGCGTTGACGTCATCGGTGCTGATCTCGATCATGCCGTCCGCCTCACGCTCGCGGTATTCCAGCCCCATGAGTTCGCCGTGGAGATCTTCTGCAGGAAACTCGACAATGACGTTGCGGTATTTCTCGCGCAGCAAATCGGTCGGGCTGCCTGAGGCAACCACGTTGCCGGCGTCCATGATCGCGATCTGCTCGCAAAGGACTTCGGCTTCTTCCATGTAGTGCGTGGTCAGGATAATGGTCGTGCCCTCGGCCTTGATGCGCCGCACGAGATCCCAAAAGTTGCGACGCGCCTGGGGATCGAGCCCGGTTGTTGGCTCATCCAGAAAAACGAGGCGCGGGCGATTAACGAGCGCTACGGCCAGTAGCAGCCGCTGGCGCTGGCCGCCGGATAGTTTGCGGTTGTCGCGCTTCTGCAGGTCGATCAGCGAACACTCGCTGATAATGTGTTCGATATCGGCTTTACGATCGTACAGGCTCTGAAACATTTCCAGCGTTTCGCGCACGGTCAGGTGATCCTGCAGCGCGGTATTCTGAAACTGGATGCCAGCCTCTTCGCGAAAACTCTGCCCGGCCGGCTGCCCGAAATAAATTACCTCGCCGGCAGTGGCCGGAGTTACGCCTTCGATAATTTCGACGGTCGTGGTCTTGCCGGCGCCGTTGGGGCCCAGCAGGCCGAAGCACACGCCTTCCGGCACCTTGAAGCTGACGTCATCCACCGCCAGTACGCCCGGGTACTGTTTACGGAGGTGTCGGGCTTCTAGCGCGAATTGCATCGGGAATGACCGCTGGCAGCAGAGTGGCCGGCTAGGTTACCGTCTGGGCAACGGGGCGCATAGGGCCAAAGCGCATATAGTCCGCAATGCATTGCAACCCTTCGTGTCGCGGCGGCGTCAAAAGTACGTCAACAAACTCAATGTGGGGAGAAATCCATGCTGTATAACTCTGCTTTCCGCGTATCGCTGCTGACGGGCATTGCAATGCTTGGCCTGTGCAGCGTCGCCAGCGGTTTCAGCGTCAACAAGAGCATCACGGTAGGCGCGAATACTGAAACGGATGGCCAGTCCACGGTGAACGGCAGCATCAGCGTCGGACAAGGCGCCACCATCAACGGTTCGCTCGAGACGGTAAACGGCCAGATCACCGTGGATGACCAGGCACGCGCGCGTGATGTCGAGACCGTCAACGGCAGCATCAAGCTCGGCGCCCAGGTCACTGTCGATGATCTCGAAACGGTAAACGGCTCGATCCGGGTCGGTGACAGCTGCGTTATCACCGGTTCGATTACCGCGGTGAACGGCAAGATTTTCAGCGGCACGGGCACGCGTATCGAAGGCAATGTCAGCAACGTCAACGGCGAAATCGAAATCGACGGCACGGTGATCGAAGGCAATCTCGAAACCGTAAATGGCGACATTCAGTTAATTGGCGATAGCGTTTTGCAGGGCGATCTGACGGTCGAAAAACCCGGCGGCTGGAACTGGACCAAATCGCGCAAACCGCGCGTGGTCATCGGCCCGGGCGCGCGTGTCGAGGGAGAGATACACCTGGACCGCGAAGTGGAACTTTATATCAGCGACTCTGCAATCGTTGGCGGAGTCAGTGGCAAGATGACAATGGACGACGCGGTTCGCTTTGGCGGCGCGCGCCCGTAGAATAGGGGGCGTGCAAAGAGCCACCCCGCAACTTCAGCTGTTTCCAGACGAGAGCCGCCCGGCGGCCGACAAGCCCGGCACTGCGCCGGGCTTTTCTGTGCGTGAGAGCAAACGGGCTCGCCGGCTCTCGATCAAGGTGTACCCGCGCGGTCGCATAGAAGTTGTCGTGCCGAAGCGAACCCGGCCCGCCGAAGTTGCGCAGTTCGTGGCCGAAAACCGTGAATGGATGCGTGCCGCGCACGAAGAACTGACGGGTGGCGTGCCGCCCGAGCCCTTCGTGCTGCCTGCCGTTATTCATCTCGCGGCCATCGACCGGCACATCACGGTGGCATACGAACGTCGTGACAGTCTCGAGCGCATCAAGTGGCGCCAGGCAGGCAACACCGTGACCTTGACCGGCCCGACCGGCAACGAGGAGCAGTGTGTCCTGGCCCTGAAACGCTGGCTGGCGAGCGTGGCGAAAGTGGAATTCGCTGCGCGCCTGCAGGCCCTGTCGGCCCTGACGGAGATTCCTTACAGCCGCATGCAGGTCCGGGCGCAGCGAACCTGCTGGGGCAGCCGCAGTCACAGCGGCACGATCAGCCTGAATCTGTGCCTGCTGTTCCTGAGCCCTGAATTGCTGCGCTACCTGTTGATACACGAACTCTGTCACGGCAGGCACATGAACCATTCACGGCGCTTCTGGGCGCTCGTCGAACGCTACCAGCCAGGTAGCAGAAAACTCGATCGGGAACTGGGTGAATCCTGGCGGACCGTGCCCGTCTGGGTCGGACTCGTCTAACGGCGCATCAACCCTGGTCGAGCAGCTCGCGTAAATTGATTACCGCGGAGTTCGCGCGCGCAAGGTAGTTGGCCATGACCAGTGAATGGTTTGCGAACAGGCCGAAACCACCACCGTTCAGAATGATCGGCGACTCCAGCGGCTGCAGACTCGCTTCGAGCTCACGAATAATCTGGCGCACGCTCGTGCTCGCATTCTTGTCAGCCAGCACCTGCGCAAAGTCCAGTTCCGCGGCACGGAAAAAATGCACCAGTGCCCAGGCGGTGCCGCGCGCCTCGAAGAAAATATCGTCGATCTCAAACCACGAGGTATGTACGTAGACGCTATCGGGCAGGGGATTGCTCGATTCCGCCGCCGCATCGCCAGCGAGGTCGGTATTGACGACCGACACGGCGACGCTATCACCCAGCCGGCGGGTCAGGCTCCCCAGTCTTTTCTCCACCTGTGCGAGCCATTCGCGCAGGTTGTCCGCGCGTGCAAAAAACTGCGCATCGCCGCCCGCGGCAAGCCGGTCCCGGTACAGCGAAAATCCGTCGAGCGCCGTACGGTATTCGGTCTCGCTGCGCGGCAGTATCCAGGATTCGTTGTCGATAAAGAATTTCGGTTCTGCCGCCGCAATGTCCTCATCTTCCTTGGACTGCGACTGGCTGCGGCTGTAATCGTTGCGAATCACGCGCGCAAGATCGCGAACCTGCTGCAATACGCCAAACTCCCAGTTCGGCATGTTATCGAGCAGCACGCTGGGCGGCATGATGTCGTTGCTCAGGTAGCCGCCGGGTTTGTCCAGCAGCGTGCTGGCAACGCGCACGAGCGTGTCGGTCGATGCAAAGCCAACGACGGGTTCGGTACCGCTCGCTTTCGTGTTAACCCAGAACACATCCGGCATGCGCGACCAGTACCAGCCAAAAAAGGAAAACACGAGCAGGATGGCAACGGCAGCCACGACCCCGGCTTTTTGCCACCACGGTCGTTTGCCAGCTGTCGATGGCGATGCCTTGTTGCGCTTAAACACGTGTCTCGTACCCCGGTCGATGATCAGGCGTGATGAGGACAATCGCCGGGCCGCGGCGTGTCTGCGGCCCGGCTGATTGCTTGTGCGTCAGGCCGCCTGGGCGGCCGTGGCCAGCTGCCGCAGCACGTAATGCAGGATGCCGCCGTGCTCAAAGTAGTCACGCTCTTTCGGTGTATCGATGCGTACCTTGGCCTTGAACACGATCGGCTTCGCGCCATCGGCGGTTGCCGTAACCGTAACCGTCTTCGCCTTCGCATCGGTATGGCCTTCGATGCTGTAGGTTTCCTTGCCCGTCAGGCCGAGCGACGCCGCGTTTTCGCCGTCCATGAATTGCAGCGGCAACACGCCCATGCCGATCAGGTTGGAACGGTGGATACGCTCGAAGCTTTGCGCAATGACGGCTTTGACACCCAGCAGCAACGTGCCTTTCGCGGCCCAGTCGCGTGACGAGCCGGTGCCGTACTCGGTGCCGGCAATCACCACAAGCGGCGTACCGTCTTTTCGGTAGCGCAGCGAGGCATCGTAAATCGACATCTCTTCGTCGCTGGGCTGAAGGCGCGTCCAGCCGCCTTCCGTGCCCGGCGCCAGCAGGTTGCGCAAGCGGATATTCGCGAACGTGCCGCGCATCATGACTTCATGATTGCCGCGCCGTGAGCCATAGGAGTTGAAATCGGCCGGCTTCACGCCCTGTTCCTTCAAATACTTCGCTGCAGGGCCATCTTTGGCAATCGAGCCCGCCGGCGAGATGTGATCGGTCGTCACGGAATCGCCCAGCAATGCCAGCACGCGCGCGCCCTTGATATCTTTGACAGGACTGGTGGCCAGCGTCATGCCTTCGAAGTAGGGCGGATTCTTCACGTAGGTCGAGGCATCGTCCCAGGTGTAGAT